>CAMQUV010000041.1 GCA_947037995.1 uncultured Rikenellaceae bacterium | reverse complement strand
TCAACGTCTCACCATATAAGTCCCCTCCATCATAATCAATAATATGCACCTCAAACTTACGCCCCCCACTAAGCCCTACTGTGGCATTTACACCCAAGCTCGCCAATGCCCACCACTGCTCCACTCGGCAGAAATAGACACCACTCTCTACCCCCTCGAACGAATCCATAAGCGCAGAGGAACCCGCAGGCAAAATGTTTGCCGTCGGAAAACCCAACTCACGACCCAATTTCATCCCGTGCTCCACAACCCCAACTATTGTTGATGTAATAATCATAATTAATTAGAAAATAATTCAATGTTTTAAAAAACAAAGATAATAAAATTTATGACACTTTTTCGAAAAAATATATTGTTTAGGGTTTTTATTTTTGCTATATTTGCAATACTATACAACTCAATTCGTACAACCTGTGAATAACATTTTTATAGCTCTAAATTTGGACTTAGTCTAAAAATTAACTACCTTTGTATCACAAAACATAAACAAACAATTTAACACACACTCAAATGAAATCTATTAAAGGAACCAAAACAGAACAAAATCTACTCAAATCGTTCGCCGGAGAATCACAAGCACGTATGAGATACAACTACTTCGCGAAAGCTGCCAAAAAAGAAGGCTACGAAGTAATCGCAAAATTCTTTACCGAAACAGCCGACAACGAATACCAACACGCCAAACAATTCTTTAACTTCCTAGAAGGCGGAATGGTCGAAATCACAGCTATGTACCCAGCAGGAATCATCTCTAATACAGCCGAAAACCTAAAAGAAGCCGCTAACGGAGAATACGAAGAATGGAACGAACTTTACCCTGAATTTGCGCGCATAGCCGAACTAGAAGGATTCCCAGAAGTTGCCGAAAAATTCCGCCTAGTTGCCCTCGTTGAACGCAAACACGAAGAAAGATACAGAGAACTACTCCAAACCCTCGAAGCCAAAGAATGCTTCAGCAAAGCACAAAACCAAACCTGGAGATGCCGCGAATGTGGATACGAACACACTGGAGATAATGCACCAGCCAAATGCCCAATATGCGCACACCCACAAGCATTCTTCGAAATTAAAGCAGATAAATTCTAATCAATTAAGTATCTAACTGTACCAAATATTATATCAAAATACCTGCCGCAAACTACTAAATAAACAGTACTGCGACAGGTATTTCTTTGATTAATCACACCTCTATATATGATAAAGCATTCACCATTGCCGATGCTGAATAATAATAGGATAGACCTCGTCGACGCTCTCAGAGGTTTTGCCCTACTCGCAATCGTCCTGCTACATAATCTCGAACATTATAACCTGTACTTTAACCCAACCGACTTGCCCGATTGGATGAAATCACTCGATGGCGTAGTGTGGAATACCACGTTCTTTATGATGGCCGGTAAAGCATTCTCAACGTTTGCAATGCTATTCGGTTTTAGCTTCTTTATACAATTCGAATCTGCCGAAAAAAAACAATACGACTTTAGATGGCGATTTGTCTGGCGAATGGTCATTCTTATCGCAATTTCTCAAGTGCACTCACTATTCTATAACGGAGATATACTGCTACTCTACGCCATTATAGGCATAATGCTCACACCACTGTGCAAAGCCTCGAATAAAACACTCCTATTTGTCGGAATATTCCTACTGCTACAACCATACGAAATCATAATGATGTCATACGCATTCATAAATCCAGACTTCGTTATGCTAAACGACCTCAGCTGGCCGTACTATGACAAAATGATTGAAGTGATGAAAACAGGCACGTTTACTGAAGCATTATACTCAAATATTACACAAGGACAAATTTGGAATAACCTGTGGCAAATAGATGATGGAAGATTCTTTAAAACATCAGGACTATTCGTCTTCGGTATGCTATTAGGGAGAATGAAATACTTTATTCAATCGGATAAATCGGAAAAGTTTTGGCACAAAACGCTTCTTGTTAACGCCTTAGCATATATACCACTCTACTTAATGAAAACCGAATTGCCCGCACTTATCGAAAGTAAAACTGCCCTTTCTCAGTTTAATGTTGCTATATCGGCATACACTAACGTCGCTTTTATGTGCATACTAATCGCTTGCTTTACGCTAATTTGGTTCAGCGCAGGAAATGGATACAAACTTCAAAGATTTATAATCCCATTTGGACGTATGAGCCTCACTAACTATGTTACGCAATCACTCATTGGATGTTACATATATCTCAATTACGGATTAGGTCTGTATGAGAAAACAGGAGCGACACTATCTATATTGATTGGACTCACAATTTTCTGCGCCCAACTGCTATTTAGTCAGTGGTGGTTAAGCAGACACAGGCAAGGCCCATTTGAGACTGTTTGGAAAAAATTGACGTGGATAAATAGTGCCCCGAAAGGCAAATAATCACCCAAAAATACAAAACATCCCCCCAGATTGTTTAACTGGATTTTTAGTTCTATCTTTGCATACATTAGAAACAACATAACAAACTACAAAATTGGAACTCAGACTAAATAAATTTATATCAGATTCGGGCTATTGCTCTCGTAGAGAGGCAGATAGATTCATCGCTATGCGCAATGTTACCATAAATGGCAAAGTTGCCAAAATTGGAAGCAAAGTTGAACGCACAGATGTGGTGAAAGTGAACGGAAACCTTATCGAACAACCCGAAAGCCACGTCTATCTTGCTCTGAATAAACCGATTGGAGTCACCTGTACTACCGATAAAATGGACGGCACGAACGTTATTGACTACATCAACTACCCTATTCGTATATTCCATATCGGACGACTTGATAAAGATTCTGAAGGCCTACTCCTTCTCACTAACGACGGGGATATCGTCAACAAAATCCTACGTTCCAAAAATAACCACGAAAAAGAATACGAAGTCACACTCGATAAACCTATCGGTGACGACTTTGTCGAAAAAATGGAAAATGGAATCCCAATCCTAGGCGTAATGACCAAAAAATGTAAAGTGGTCAAAGAAACTGCCGACAGGTTTACTATCACTATCACACAAGGACTTAATCGCCAAATTAGACGTATGTGCGAACACCTTGGCTACGAAGTAGTGAAATTGAAACGTGTGCGCATAATGAACATTACAATCAAAAGCCTAGCCGTAGGACAATGGAGAGACCTAACTGATTCGGAACTTGAAATGCTACTCGGAAGTGTTGCAAACTCAAAGTCAGAATCGTCGACCACATCTAATAGCCTACCAAAAGGGTTGCGCAATCCTGCCAAAAAGATATGGCATCCCAACAAACCAACGGGAAGAGCCACAGACAACGAACCTAGAGCGAATGCTAGACCAGGGTCAAAAACGAACTCACGAACAAACTCGAAGCTGACATCAAAATATGGTGCAAGCACCGCTAACCCTCCTGGAAAACCGACGGGACGCCCTACGGGCAAGCCAACGACAACAGGTGGCAGACCATCAGGAAAGCCTACTGGCAAGCCAGACTCAAGGCCTGTTACAAAGTCGGGGAAACCCTCAGCATCAAAACCTACGAATCAAAGGGTTGGGAAATCAAAACCAAGGTAACCTTCCCATCCAACTTTATTAACCTATATCGCAGCCTCAAGCACGGTTGGTTAATAATAAAGCCTAGACTACGAGATAGTCTAGGCTTTATTATTATATGGTATATATGAATTTGAATTTAGAGTTCGAGGATACCATCAGGTATATTCATAACAATAGTTTTCTTTTTATCGTTTTGTTTTTCGATTAGTTGTTGAGCCAGCGGAATAGTAAATAGGTTACTTTGGTCATCTTGAATTTCGAGAAGTGTAGCGAGTTTATTTTCGAGCACATCAACGACTAGGAATTCTTTTTGGGACACGTTATCAAAGATTTTAAAGTCAATGAGTATATGTTTCTTTTTGACTGGGGCAAGATATTTGGCATACAATTTTTTGGCAAGGAGTAATTTCGCGAGGTCATTATCTTGAAAATCATCAAATGTAACGATAGCTTTAGAGTTACCAAGTTGTTCAATATCCGCAACAAATAGCGGAACCGCTAATGAATTATGAATAATCCAGAGCGGTTCTTTTATATTTTTGACAATAGCATCGATAGGGTCGATATCTTTATCAATATTGGCATTAAGTTTAACGAGCATTTGTCCATCGTTACCATAGGTTTTGCTAATGATAGCAAATGGTTCACAGTCAGTTATATTATCTTGTGCGATTTGGTTATAGTTGCGTTTACTTTCTGCCATAGTCAAGGCTTAAATTGAGTTTAAACTACTTATTCAGCAGGAGTTTCAACAGTTTCAGTTTCCGCAACTTCTTGAGCAGGAGTTTCAGTTTCTTCTACTTCTTCAGCGGCAGCTTCAGGAGCATTTTCAGCGGCAGCGGCTTTAGCAGCTTCAGCAAGTTTAGCGGCAACTACGGATGCTTTAGCATCTTTCGCAGCAGTTTCAGCTTTCATTTTTTCAGCAGCAGATTTATTAGATTGTGCTTTGATAGCTTCTTTAAGAGCGAGTTGTTTAGCAGCTTTTTCTTCGATCCATTTGTCGAATTTGGCAGTAGCTTGTTCTTGAGTAAGTGCTCCTTTGCGGATACCACCATTTAGGTGATGCAGAAGCATAGCTCCTTGTTCCGATAGGATATTTTTGGCAGTATCGGTAGGTTGCGCACCATTTCCGAGCCATTTAACAGTACTTTCGATATTAAGTTCGATAGTAGCAGGGTTAGTGTTAGGGTTAAACGTTCCAAGTTTTTCGATAAAACGTCCATCACGAGGGGCTCTGCTGTCAGCGACAACGATGTGATAGAAAGCGTAAGATTTTTTACCGTGACGAGCGAGTCTAATTTTGGTAGCCATAATTTTGTTTGTTTTTTTTGTGTTTTTTAGGTCTTATCTACCCTTCGGCGTTATTGGTCTCATAGGGAGTACATCCCATATTGCGATTAACAAGAGTTAGGCCCACCGGCTAGTAGGCGTCACCGTTTCGGATAAGTGAGGGCAAAGGTAGCTAAAAATAAAACCAAAAACAAATGTTTTTAGTTTTATTTTTGTGCGGGTGTAATGCTCTAAGCTACCACAACCATCAAAGCATTAAAGGCTTGGTGAGGGCTATTTGAAACAGATAGCGTCAAGAGCCCAGGGAGGGTTGGAATATTAATTTACAGTTGTTGATGAGAACGTTTCAGTAGACTGATTTGAATCTTTGCTCCAAATACGAGTATTAAGATTCAGGTCTTCGACAATTTCAACAAGCATTATTATTAGTGCAAATTCGTGTTGAATTTTTTCAATATTCAGCATTGAAGTGAAAAGTGGGACTTCAAAATTATTACATTTCTGCGGTATTGCAATATTGACACAAGATTTTTGAAAAGCGATGGTTATTTTATGTGAGATTTTATTGTTTAGTGCGACAAATCTCTCCATCAGGGCAGGTGAAAGAAGGTATCTTGCTTCTGTTTGGTCTGTTCCATAGACATCAAACAATTTTTCGAATGCTGGGTCTTCTAGTTTAACTCTGTCCATTTTTTTACGTGAGGTCGATTTGATAAATCTATCACGTTCAATCAGTGTTGTTCCATTGAAATTTTTATTGAAATCTGCTACAAAGAAAAACCCTTTGAATAAATCTCTCCACTTTTGTTTCCCATCACTGCCTATATACTTTTCTTGGGCGTGAATCTCGCTGAACTTGAATTGGGTTTCGCCCACCGTTCCTTCGACTAAATCTTCGGAGGTGTAGCTGTCTGGTATTTTTGAAGTCAGTAATGATTCATTAAAATATTCAAACGAAATACCCTTATCGTGATGAAATTCACCATTTTCAAGTATGTTTTCGAGCATTTTGGAGACAACATTGTTTTTATATTCAGCAGACAATTTTTTTCTGGCTTTACACTTGGAATTAAAGAAATACGTTCCCATAATAAATAATGAAGCAATGGGCAACATCGTTATTGTTAGCGGATTCATAAGCGTTTCTTCACCCGCATCGAAGCCTACACAGGCCGCTAATATTATAGCCAGCGGTATTGAAAATCCAACGGTTTGAATAATTTTCTTTCTAAGAAGAGAGGCTCGTTTATTTTCAATCGCTTCCAGGGGTTCTTTGCAGAGATTGTATAGTTCCTCAGAATTGTATTTCATACTTAATATTTTGCGTATTTAACTTGTAATTAGTTGTTAAAAAGACTTTTAACATAAACATTTTCTTTTTCTTTTTCAGCGGTAACTAAAACAAATTGATTTTTAGAAAATCCCATCATCGGAGCGAGCCACATTGTAGGGATTGATTCAAGTGAATTGTCATAATCGACAACCGAGGCGTTATACGTACGTCGTGCAGCCGATAACTGCTCTTCCGTTTCATTGATAGCGCATTGTAGTTGTATGAAATTATCAGAAGATTTAAGGTCTGGGTAGTTTTCGGCAACGGCCAGAAAAGAGTTTTTACACTGTGAGAATTCTTTGTCGCATTGGATTTTTTCACTATCACTCATTGAGGAATAGTTTTTGCTCCTCATTTCAGTAATATGGGCGAAGGTTTCCGATTCGTGCTTCATATATTGCTGCACAGAGGCGATAAGGTTTGGAATTAAGTCAAAACGTTTTTTAAACATAACGTCAATGCTCGAAAATGCATTTGTAATTTGATTTTTTTTACGCACAAGGGTGTTGTAAGTAGAGAAAATTATCACAATCAGAAGTACAATTACTGAGATAATTAAAATAGAAGTGGTAGTCATAGTATTGAGTTTTGTTTTAGAGTTATACGAATATAATAAAGTAAATAATTGATAGATGGCTTTTAGTAAATCTATTCAAATTTTCAGTTGTAAAATATGATGAAAGACTATCAAGTCAATCTCGCTGATGATTAATACGATACAATATTACAAATAATAAATGATAATCGCAAAAGAAACATTGTTAAAGGTGATTGAATACAATAGTCTCCCCTCCCTGCCCAAAAACAGATTTCAAGCATTTTCATTGCTTCAGCAAATTCCCACCTATCCTCCAATGCGTTTCAAAGCCTGCTAGGAAACCCTGACAGACAAATTTCGTGCTATGTTAGTACATTGGGCTCACGAAAACCGAGGGTTCTCATATATTATCGAAAATTATTTACAATTTGTGAATGTCATCACTATGTAACAATATGTATCCACCCAAAGATTAACCGTCATTAAACCTAATAATAGAACCACCCCCTTAGTCTATATAATAATAGAAAAAGGGGGTGGTTAAATATTTTTACAGAGGTTATCTCTGTAACTTAATTGCGACTATTTGTACGATTCTTCGACACAAACAGCTACAGCAACAGTAGCACCGACCATTGGGTTGTTACCCATACCGATGAATCCCATCATTTCTACGTGAGCAGGAACAGACGAAGAGCCAGCGAATTGCGCATCACCGTGCATACGTCCCATAGTATCAGTCATACCATAAGATGCCGGTCCAGCAGCCATATTATCAGGGTGAAGTGTACGTCCTGTACCGCCACCAGATGCAACAGAGAAATATTTTCTACCTTGTTCGATACATTCTTTTTTGTATGTACCAGCAACAGGGTGTTGGAATCTAGTTGGGTTAGTCGAGTTTCCAGTGATAGAAACGTCTACACCTTCGTGGCGAAGTATAGCTACACCTTCACGAACATCGTCAGCACCATAGCATTTAACGCTACCTCTAGTACCTTCAGAGTATTGAGTTTCTTTAACGATAGCAAGGTCGCCCGAGTTATAGTCAAATTGTGTTTGTACATAAGTAAAACCGTTGATACGAGAAATAATCATCGCCGCATCTTTACCTAGTCCATTAAGGATAACTCTAAGTGGTTCTTTTCTGACTTTGTTAGCCATTTGAGCAATTTTGATAGCTCCTTCAGCTGCCGCGAAACTTTCGTGGCCTGCAAGGAAAGCAAAACATTTAGTGTCTTCGCGTAGAAGCATAGCTGCAAGGTTACCGTGTCCGATACCAACTTTTCTATCTTCTGCAACAGAACCAGCAATACAAAAGAGATCGGAAGAGCACACGTCTGAACTCC
>CAMQUV010000040.1 GCA_947037995.1 uncultured Rikenellaceae bacterium | reverse complement strand
CCCCAACATACTCATACGTATGAGCATGTTGGGGCGGTTATACTAGACGAGCCTGACCAAGGAGCGGCTGGGATATGGGATATTAAATGTTCTGAAGAAAAAATATTTATAACACATAGCGGAACGCACGACCTGAGTGTGATTGATTATCCTAAATTTATTCAAAAACTTGAAACCTATCCTGGCGATGTTGAAAGACTGGCCTATGACCTCCGATTCCTGTATGGAATTAGAGAAAGAGTCAAATTGGTGGGTAATGGCCCTAGGGATATGATTTTGATGGAGGGGGATGTTGTGATTCCAACCTATTTTTCTGATACGGTTAATGTGGTTGGTCAAAATAATTATGCTATCGAGATAGTGCCGCTCGTGAGAAATAGAGTCGAAACGAAAGAACAAACGGGAGAGAAAATATTTAATGATGCGTCATTTTGTTTCCAGAATTGGCAGTCCTGTAATGGGTGCCACCCGGGTGAAGCGAGAACAGATGCTATGAACTGGGACCTGCTCAATGATGGTATCGGAAACTCGAAAAACTGTAAATCACTACTGTATAGCATACAGACGCCGCCGTCGATGATTTCGGGGATTAGAGCGTCGGGATATGTGGCTAATAGAGCGGGGTTTACGCATATTCAATTCCATACTATATCGGAGGAAAAAGCAAAAACTATTGATGCATATATAGCGAGCCTAAAGGCTGAACCGAGCCCGTATCTTGTTAATGGAGAGCTTTCGGAAAAAGCGAAAATGGGTGAAAAAGTATTTAATGAACTTAAATGTAATGATTGCCATAGCGGACCTTATTTTACTAACCTGAAAAGATATAGAATCGGTGATGATATTGAATTCGAACCGGGATGGGACACACCGACGCTGAGGGAAGTTTGGAGAACAGGACCTTATCTCTTTGATGGGAGAGCGAAATCAATTAAAGATGTCTTTGAAATTCATAGACACGGAATAAAAGGGAAAATTAACAAAAAAGACCTTGCTGCACTAACAGAGTACGTTTTATCGTTATAAATCAAATTATAACCTAAAACACAAGACGACAGATAAAAACAATAATTAAAAAGAAAGCCGAAACAAATGTCATACATTAAATATAATAATTATAAAACTAACGAACCTGATGCGATTGTTGCTACACGTGTCTTGCTGCGTAATATCTCACTTGGCGAATTTCCTGTCAGACTGATATTCTTTACCGAAGTGGGTAACAATGAGCAGTATGCACTGATTAAACAACAAATTGTAGAGGTGCTCGATGATTGGTATGTTAGCCACGACGAAAAACCTATGGTCGCGCTGGTTTGTCAGGCGCCTACGGACTGCCTTTTTGCTGTCGAAGTGCAAAGTATATCTAAAAAATATATGCCTCAACTCAAAATCAATCAACTAATGGGTGCTAGATATGCTACGCTAGAGGTAGATAACGATAAATTATTGCTCAGTGGCGCTGTCGAACATAATGATAAAAATCTTACTATTGCAGAACAAAGCGAACACGTCTTTGGGATTATGGCTAGAATACTCAAAATTGAACAGCTGGAGCTTAATATGGTGGATAGACAGTGGAATTATCTCGAAAATATAACTCGCAATTGTGAGAAAGCAGGGCAACACTATCAACAACTTAACGATTGTAGAAGCTCTTACTATGCTACTACGACTTGGGGGAATGGATACCCGTCGGCAACAGGTATCGGAACATCGGCCGGAGGGCTTATTGTGCAGTTTGATGCAGCTTTGCTACACTCTGCCAGAACAGTGTCGCTCGATAACTCATTGCAGGTCGCTGCGCATCAATATTCGAAACAAGTACTGATTAATGGCGAAACGGATAATACGACAACACCTAAATTTGAACGCGCTAAGGCGGTTGTTTATAGCTCGGTCTTTGGCGATACCAAAGCGCAAATATATGTGTCGGGTACAGCGGCTATTAGAGGCGAAAAAAGCCTCGAAAATGTTGATATTCAAGAACAAACGATTGCGACTATTCAAAATGTTGAATACCTTATATCGCTCGATAACCTGAAAAAACATAATATTAGAGTACCGAAAGTACCCAAAATTCAAATCTTTAGAGTGTACCTGAAATCGGAAACTATGTATAAAGAGGCGCAAGAAATTATTGCCCGAAGATACCCCGCAACACCTACCCTGTACGTTGTTAGCGATATATGTCGCGATGAGCTGCTTATCGAAATCGAAGGTATTGCCGAATAAATACTTACAATTGAAGAAAATAATAATCAAATAATAATTAATAAAAACAAAACTTAAAATGAAACAACTATTTACACTACTTGCTGCGGCAGTACTTGCAACGGCTTGTTGCACGACTAACGAAAAAGCGGACACAAATCTAACATCAACTGAAAATATGAAAGAATTTAAAAAAACTTACACTAACGCTGATTTCTATAAAGACGGCGTTTTCCAAGCTGACGTGGCGGAAAAATCATTCCGCGAAATGTTTGCACACTACGATTATCCTGTAACTCCTTGGCTCGAAGAGAACTGGTGGTTCACTGACTTTGGTCTTGGGGACTTCGAAAATACTGGTATGGGCGGCGTATTCTGGCTTAATGATGCTGAAAATGGATACTTCTCGCACGATATCTACCTGCTTCCAGGGCAAATGATTCCTGAACATAACCACGTCAAAACTGAATTTCCTGCGAAAATGGAAAGCTGGTTAGTACGTAACGGTTCGGCTTATAACTTCTCGGAAGTTGGCGAACCTACCGAAGGAGCTGAGAAATTTATTGCGCAAACTCAACTTGCTACTGCAAAATCGAGAAATTGCGAACTGCTACAAGTTGGAGACCTTAGACACCTGAAAGATAAAGGTATGGGTACATTCCACTTCCTTAGAGCAGGCGACCAAGGTGCTATCGTTCACGAATTTGCTAACTATCACGACGGTGCGGGACTTGGATTTACCAACCCTGCTGCTAAAATGTAATTACACAATTACAAAAGGACTTTTTTAACACTATACAATTAAATAATATAATGAGAACATTTGACCACTTTGGTATCCCTAGAACAACACCTGTTGAGGGGGAAATCTATAACGAAGGAATGAAACTTTTTCTGACAGACTATAGCAAAAGCAAAAATCGTATCGAATGGCTGCGCTTTGACAAAGATAGCTGGATGCCTAAATTGATACAAGACTGCACACACGTTGCATATAAAGTCGATAATATTGATGAGGAACTCCAAAATGCTAAAATAATACTGCAACCTACGGACTGTGGAAACGGAAACTGGATTGCGTTTGTTGAAGAAGAAGGCATTGCGGTTGAACTTATGTGGACTAAATAAAGGTCGAAAAAACCGGACTAATATTATTTAATTCGTAAAAACAACAAAAAATAAAACTTATATAATGAAAACAAAATTCATAAATAAACCTGAAAATCTTACGGCCGAACTTCTTGAAGGATTCACTATGGCGTTTAAAAACCAAGTGAAACTTGATGGCGAAAATATCGTTGTTCGTACGCAAGCGAAATCAGACGATAAAGTTGCTGTGATTGCTTTTGGGGGCAGCGGACACGAACCTGCTGTTAGTGGTTTCGTTGGTAAAGGTATGCTCGACTGCTCTGTGGTCGGAGACATCTTCGCAGCACCGGGAGCCCAAAGAGTCTTCCAAGCGCTACAAAAATTTAATAGACCCGCTGGGATACTGCTACTCGTGCTAAACCATTCTGGTGACGTTATGAGTGGTAATATGGCGATGCAACTTGCCGAACGAACAGGTATCAAAGTCAAATCAATTATGACTCACGATGATATCTCGGCTGGACTAGACACTCCTAATGACGACCGTAGAGGTCTGGCAGGAGCGGTGGCTATGTACAAAGTTGTTGGAGCGGCGGCGGAAGCTGGCAAATCGCTCGACGAAATTATCGAAATAGGTGAAAGACTTAACGAGAATATCGCTACGCTTGCGGTGGCTATGAAAAGCTGTTCACACCCACAAAACGGTGCCGTCATTACGGAACTTCCTGAGGGGCAAATGCAAATCGGGATGGGACAGCACGGCGAGGCTGGTGCTAATGGTTCAGAACCGCTTATTTCGGCTGACGACACTGCACTATTTATGGCGAAACAAATCATCGAGAAACTTAATCTCAAAAGTGGCAACAAAATTGCGTTGTATATTAATGGGGTCGGAGCTACTACTCTTATGGAACAATTGGTTGTTTTTAGAGCGGTTGCGAAATACCTTGAAACTCTTTCTATTGAAATTGTTGACGGATATGCAGGCGAATTGCTTACTGTGCAAGAACAAGCTGGTTTTCAAATGATTATGGCCAAACTTGATGATGACCACGCTGATTATATCACCAAACACGCTGCGGATGCTCCGTATTGGACTAGACATATAATAAAATAATTACGAACAAATAATTTAAATAAAATGCAAAATATTACTATAGTAGACTTTCAACGTATGGTTGCGGCCGCTTACGAAACAATTTCGGCAAGGGCAGAAGAATTTTCTAAACTGGACGCAGTTCTTGGTGATGGCGACCACGGCGAAGCGATTACTGCTGCGCTGAAAGTGGTGCAAATTGAAAGCCTGAAAAGTAAAGACTTCAAAACTATACTTGGAGATATGGGATTCGGAGTAATGCTACAAACATCGGGTTCGACCTCGACTCTACTAGGTGGATTCCTGTTGGGTATGGCTGATACTTTTGAAGATAATGTAGTCGAAATTGATGCCGAACAACTGAAAAAAATGTTTAAAGGTGCAATCGAAGGTGTGCAGAAAAATACTAAAGCGCAACCAGGCGACAAAACTATTATTGATGCAATCGTGCCTGCGGCGCAAGCGATTGAGTACACTACAACTACTGATTGTAAAGAAATTATTACTTTTGCGGCAGTAGCGGCTCTTGAAGGAGCTGAGAAAACCAGAGCGATGAAAGCTAATTTTGGCAGAGCGCGCAACCTTGGTGACAAATCCGTCGGACCGATGGATGCAGGAGCTCTCTCGTGGGCTACTATGATAGATGCTTTTGCTAAAGCATTGTAAATAAGATAACTTAGAAATTAATAACTTTAAAAAAATAACAAAAATGGCAGATATGGATGGAATCCTTGAAAACAAGGATAAAGATTATGGTATTGGCACTCCAGTAGCAACGAATAACTATCACCTCAAAGGGCTCGAAGGAACTGACTGGGGTATTCGCGATAGAATGAGTCGTATTTTCAGACCCTCTACGGGCAAAACTGTGATGCTTGCGTTCGACCACGGATATATTATGGGACCTACATCGGGACTCGAAAGACTTGATTTGGGGATTGCTCCTCTTATTAAATATGCTGACTCGCTTATGTGTACCAGAGGTTCACTTCGTAGCGTTGTGCCTGCTAATAGCAATAAAGCTATTTGCCTGCGCTATTCGGCTGGTTCGACTATCCTTACTGAACTTAACAACGAATGTGTTATTGACCCTATTGATGCGGTTAGACTTAACGCTTCGGCTCTTGCGGTAATGATTTCGGCGGGTGGAACTTATGAAGCCCTTACAATCAAAAACCTTGTGAAAGCAGCGGATTATGGTTACAAATATGGTATCCCAACTATGGGAGTTACGGCTGTGGGAACACAAATGGCTAGAGACTCTAAATACTTTGGACTAGCATCGCGTGTGGCGGCAGAAAACGGCGCTAACATCGTGAAAACGTATTACTGTGATGGCTTTGCTAAAGTAGTAAATGCTTGCCCAGTACCTATTGTAATTGCGGGTGGCAAAAAACTTCCTGAGCTCGAAGCACTAGAACTTTGCTATGTGGCTATCAACGAAGGCGCAGCGGGTGTCGATATGGGACGTAACGTTTTCCAAAGCGAGGCTCCTGAAGCGATGATTCAAGCTGTTTCGGCAGTTGTGCACGAAGGACTATCGGCCAAACAAGGATATGAAATGTTCCTTGACCTTAAATAATTAACTCTAAAATAATCTTAAAGTGAAAAAACTTAGATTGATAACAACTATAGTAGCAGTGGCATTGGTTTGCCTCTGCTGCACTAATGTAGAACCTGCTAAAACAACTAAAATTGCTGTTGCGGGCTCGTATTGCGACTCTATTTTTATTATAGACAAACAAACGCAGAAAATTGAACGAAGAATTGCTCTGCCTGATGGGGATAGAGAGTGTAACACCGTCTCGGTTGACGATAACGGTTCGCTACTGTTCTCGTATAGAAGAGGCGCGAGACTTTTGTCGAAAGACAGTCTTGTGGTGTGGGATATACAAAGGCTTAAAGAAAATGAAGAGTTGCAAACTGCGCAAATCATTGATGGCGGATATTTAATTGCGGCGGCGGGTTCGCCAGCGTATATCGCGGAAACAGACAAGAGGGGTAATAAAATTACTATGACGAAATTTGATACCGGAATCAAAGACCACCATAGTCAGTTTAGACAGGTCGTTAAGGCGAAAAATGGAAACTACCTTGTGCCGTTGATGGGAAATCACCAAGTGTGGGAAGTCAATGCAAAAGGTGAAACTGTGAAAAAATTTGATGTCGGACCCGGTGCGTTTTGTGTCGAGGAGCAAAAAGATGGAAACCTTCTGATTGTGGCGGCTGGCAAAATTGCAATATATGATAGAGAATCGCTCAAAGAAATTAAGGTTCTAGCTACTGCTAAGCAACTGGGTGCTGCATTCCTTACGCAGGCATCTATAATGCCCAATGGCAACCTTATGGTCAGTAACTGGCAGGGGCACGCTGCGAAAAATGACCAGTGGCAACTCAAAGAAATTGATGGGAATGGCAAAGTGGTTTGGGAGTTCAAAAATCCTGATGCACTCAAGTTTATCTCGGCATTCTATATCTTCGAAAAATAAAATAAATCTAATTACACAAACATAAAAAACTAACTACTTAATCAAATGAAAACGATTTTTATCGCTATCGTAGCTCTGCTCTCTGTACTCTCGGCCAACTCGCAAGAATGGCTGGACTATGCTCTTAAAGTTAAAGCGGAAGTTACTAAACCTAACTCGAAAGACCTTCCTTATACGTCTAAAATTATGACCCTCGGCGAAGCGCCTGTGAGTGTGAATATTGACGTGACTAACCTTAAAGAATTGGTGCTCGTTACATCGGCAACAGCTGATGGTAATGACTTTGACCACGCTGTTTGGGCTGACGCTGTCCTTATTGATGCTGATGGCAAAGAGCACAGACTAGACCAAATGGACTATAAATACAAACACGTTGATGGTGGTTGGTTTAGACTCACAAAAAATTTTAATGGCAAAAACTTTGCCATTGCTTCTAAAAGATATACTCACGGAATGCTTGCGCACGCTAATAGTATGATTATTGTTGACCTAGTTGGCAAAAATTTCAAAACATTTCGTAGTGACATAGGGATTGACAATGAGAGCTCAAAAGGCTCGGCGCAGTTCAAAGTCCTCGAAAAAAGTGGAATGGATGAGGCGAAAGCGCTTATTGCAAAGTATCCCGAAATTAATACCGAACTATTGCAATATACCAAATCTTCGCTCAAAGATTGGCTTACTACAAAAGGTACCGCAATTGAACAAATGGCGGTTAATACAGCGAGTAAAGACCTTGCTAATAAGAGCTACTTTAACACAAAAGTGGTGAATATCGAGAAAATTAAAGATATCAAAACGCGCATCCTTGCCTATATCGAGCTTAGCAAAGAAATTAACACGATACTAAGCGTACAAGAACAGACACAATGGATTAACCCTCAGGCTGTTGAGAAAGCATATAGCGATTTTTCGAGAACTCCGGGCTACGATAAAGCTAAATTCAATGAAAAAATTGTGCAGTTCAGAGATGTTACGAAAGAATCTTTTGTGAAAATATATGAACTAGACCCTAAAACTATCGAAAGAGCTATGCTTGCACTGCAACTGAGAAAAGAAATTCTGCTCTCAAACCCTGCTCTCGATATGGATAAAATCCTTGTTACTAGATACGTACTCGGACCAAACTCGCGTAGAGCTATGGCCGGACAACTCGGATATGCACCTAATAACTACTCGAGCCTTTACTCGAATAACCGTACGGGATATAATACTGAACTACTTGAACTTTCGAACCTTAG
>CAMQUV010000039.1 GCA_947037995.1 uncultured Rikenellaceae bacterium | reverse complement strand
CGAGATAATGAGCGGTGACTGGAGTTCAGACGTGTGCTCTTCCGATCTTGAAATAGGTGTAGTAGAGTAGGCGAATGTTTTTATCGTATATTGCTAAATATTAATTGATTATAATTTGTTTGTAAGGTTTTTTTTATTACCTTTGCACCCTATGTCCTATGCTCTTGCTATACCTATGTATTGCAGGGGGCTAGTCTAAGAAGTTGACGCTAAGCAGGTTAACCCTGTTTTAATCAGCCGAACCAGACGAGGGCGTAGAACGAAAAAATATAACAAATTTATATACAACAACAATTAATTAACTAAAGTCAAAACAAAAATGACAGATCCAATCGCAGACTTCCTGACACGTATCAGGAATGCCGTGAAAGCCGGCCACAAAGTGGTCGAAGCTCCCGGCTCAAAAATCAAAGAGGAAATCACACGTATCCTCCACGAACAAGGTTACATCCTTGCCTACAAATTCGACAAAAACGAAAAAGGCTTCAATGTAATCAAAATCGCACTTAAGTATCACCCTGAAACTAAAGCTGCTGCTATCAACACAATCACTCGTATCAGTAGACCTGGACTTCGTAACTACTCGAATGCCCAAAATATGCCTAGAGTTCTTAACGGACTTGGTATTGCTATCGTTTCTACCTCTTGTGGTATTATGACTGACAAAAAAGCCAGAGCCGAACACGTCGGTGGAGAAGTTATCTGTTTCGTTTCGTAACTATAACTATTTGCTCCTAAAGCATACAAAAATACAATATACAATAACAAAATAAATTTTAAGCAAATGTCAAGAATTGGAAAAAACCCTGTAGACGTACCAGCAGGAGTTACCGTTACAATCGGCAACGACAACACTGTTACAGTGAAAGGGCCACTCGGGCAACTAGAACAAAAAGTTCATCCCGAAATCTCCGTAACTCAAGAAGATAACCAAATTAGCTTCTCTAGACCTACTGATAAACCGAACCACAGATCGATGCACGGACTATATAGAGCACTCGTGCAAAATATGGTTACTGGTGTGAACACTGGATTTGAAACCAAACAAGAATTTGTTGGTGTAGGATACAAATGTGAAGTAAAAGGACAAATCATCGAAATGTCTCTTGGTTTCTCTCACGACGTTCACGTTATGATTCCTGAAATCGTGAAAGCAGAAGCTATCACTGAAAAGAAAAATAACCCTATCCTTACTCTTAAAAGTATCGATAAACAACTGCTTGGACAAGTGGCAGCGAAAATTCGCTCACTCAGAAAACCAGAACCGTATAAAGGTAAAGGTATCAAGTTCGTAGGCGAAGAACTTCGCAGAAAAGCAGGTAAATCAGCTAACTCTAAATAGTACTTAACAATATGATAACCAAAATAAATCGCCGCGCTAGAATCAAAATGCGCATACGCAAAATTGTTAAAGGAACTGCAGAACAACCTAGATTGTCTGTCTTCCGCAGCAACAAACAAATTTACGCCCAAATTATTGATGATAATACGGGTAAAACTCTTTGCTCGGCTTCGTCTCTTGAACCTAACATTCTTGAAGCAGCTAAAGGCAAAAATAAATCCGAACAAGCGGCCCTCGTTGGAAACGCTATCGCTACTAAAGCTGTTGAAGCTGGTCTTGCGAAAGTTGCTTTCGATAGAAATGGATACCTCTTCCACGGTAGAGTTAGACAACTCGCTGAAGCGGCTAAAGCTGCTGGACTTAAATTCTAAATTAATTAGAATTAGTCAAACTATTATCATCAAAAAATTAATACAAAAATAAATCTATTATAATGGATATTAAAAAAGTTAGAACAAGCGATATCGAACTCAAAGATAGACTTGTAAGCATTCAACGTGTTACTAAAGTAACCAAAGGAGGACGCACATTCAGCTTCTCTGCTATCGTTGTCGTTGGTAACGAAAACGGAATCGTTGGATACGGACTTGGTAAAGCTTCTGAGGTTACTTCGGCAATCACTAAAGGTATCGAGGACGCTAAGAAAAATCTTATCAGAGTTCCTGTACTTAACAAAACTATTCCTCACGCGCAAGAAGCTAAATTTAGCGGTGCGCTTGTACTTATTAGACCTGCTGCGCCGGGTACTGGACTTATCGCCGGTGGTGCGATGCGTGCAGTCCTTGAGTCTGTAGGAATTCATAACATTATTGCAAAATCTAAAGGTAGCTCAAACCCACATAACCTTGTGAAAGCTACGTTCAACGCTCTTGCTCAACTGCGCGATGCTTATACTATCGCACAAGTCAGAGGAGTTTCGCTGGATAAAGTCTTCAGAGGCTAACCTTTAATTTTTCAACACTCTAAATTTACACAAATTTCAATGAGCAAAATACAAATAACTCAACTAAAAAGCCGCATTGGTGCTACAAAGCCCCAAAAAGCTACGCTTGATGCGCTAGGACTTAGAAAAATCAATAAAACTGTCCTACATACACAATGCCCTGCTATTATGGGTATGGTAACTAAAGTTAAACACCTTGTAAAAGTAGAAACACTATAATGAACTTAAATAATCTTAAACCTGCAAAAGGAGCTACACACTCTGAAAAACGTATCGGTCGTGGACAAGGATCTGGACACGGTGGTACTTCGACTCGTGGACACAATGGTGCTAAATCACGTTCTGGATACTCTCAAAAAAGAGGATTCGAAGGCGGACAAATGCCTCTTCACAGACGTCTTCCTAAATTCGGATTTACTAATATAAACAAAGTTTACTTTAAAGCTATCAACCTTGATGCGCTGCAAATTCTTGCCGAAAAAGCCAACCTTACCAAAATTGGTCTGGAAGAACTTAAAGGTGCTGGACTTATTAGCCGTAACGACGTTGTTAAAATTCTTGCTACGGGTTCTATATCTGCGAAAGTGGAAGTATCTGCTAATGCATTTAGCAAATCAGCTATCGAAGCGATTACTAATGCTGGTGGATCGGTTGTTGTACTTTAATTATTTTATTACAACTTCTTTTTAATTCACCTTTAGCATTATAAGCACTATGAAAAAATTTCTAAACACTATCCGTAATATCTTTAAAATAGAGGACCTCCGCAAGAGAATCCTCTATACATTCGGTATTCTGTTGATATATAGACTTGGTAGCTTTGTTGTTATCCCCGGGATTAATCCTGCGGCGATTGGACAAACTGCTGCAGAAGGGTCTGCACAAGATGGAATACTCGGACTGCTTGATATATTCTCGGGAGGTGCATTCTCTAATGCATCTATCTTCGCGCTTGGTATCATGCCATATATATCTGCTTCTATCGTGATTCAGCTGCTTGGTATTGCCGTTCCTTATTTCCAAAAACTTCAAAAAGAAGGGGAATCTGGTAGACGCAAAATCAACCAACTTACTAGATATCTGACTATCGCTATCCTGCTTATCCAAGCACCAGCTTACCTTATTGGACTATCTTCGCCCGTAATGCTCGGACCTGATGCATTCATATTTGGTGCTAGTAACACATTCTTTATTGTCTCTGCTACAGTTGTACTTATCGCAGGAACTATGTTCGTTATGTGGCTTGGCGAGAAAATCACGGATAAAGGTATCGGTAACGGTGTCTCACTTATCATTATGATTGGTATCATCGCTAGACTACCTCACGCTCTTATTGCTGAAGTAGGTGCGAGATTCTCTACTCCTAATGGAGGTTTCGTTATGCTGATTGTTGAACTTGTTCTACTATTTGTTGTCTTTGCTGCTACTATCGCACTTGTGCAAGCAGTTCGCAAAGTACCCGTTCAATACGCTGGCCGTGTTGTTGGTAACAAACAATATGGTGGTGCTAGACAATATATCCCGCTTAAAATCAACGCGGCTGGAGTTATGCCTATTATCTTCGCGCAAGCTATTATGATGCTTCCGATACTTTTGCTTGGCCGTTTTGACGCCACTCAAGGTCTTGCGGCTGTTTTTAATAACGTGTTCGGATTCTGGTATAACTTTACTTTTGCTATCCTTGTTATCCTTTTTACATACTTCTATACCGCTATTACTATCAATACCAATCAAATGGCTGACGATATGAAAAGAAACGGTGGATTCGTTCCAGGTGTGAAACCAGGTAAAAACACGGCAAACTATCTTGATACTATTATGACTCGTATTACTCTCCCTGGCTCGGTGTTCTTGGCTATCGTGGCAATCCTTCCCGTTTTTGCGGACCTGATTGGTGTTGATAGACAATTCGCTATATTCTTCGGAGGAACTTCACTGCTTATCCTAGTTGGTGTAGTTCTTGATACGCTTCAACAAATTGAGTCACACCTACTTATGAGACATTA
This sequence comes from uncultured Rikenellaceae bacterium, assembly GCA_947037995.1. Classification (GTDB taxonomy): domain Bacteria; phylum Bacteroidota; class Bacteroidia; order Bacteroidales; family Rikenellaceae; genus Mucinivorans. Next base: position 3,868 of record CAMQUV010000039.1, on the reverse strand, counting down.
CGATGGACTTATGAAAACAGGTAAACTCAAAGGTAGACAAGCATAAATCGCTGAAACTAAATAAAATAAATGATATACCTTAAATCCCAAGAAGACATTCAAAACCTCTTCCTAGCTAATGACCTCGTAAGCAAAACGCTCGCGCTTGTTGGTCGTAACATCAAAGAAGGTGTTACTACTAAACAGCTCGATACTATTGCCGAAGAGTTTATTAGAGACAACGGGGCAGTGCCTGCCTTCTTGGGATATGGTGGATTTCCAGCTTCACTCTGTACTTCTGTTAACGAATCTGTCGTTCACGGTATTCCGTCTGATAAATGCGTCCTCAAACCTGGTGATATTGTATCTATTGATTGCGGAGCCTTTGTTAATGGCTTCTGTGGTGACTCGGCTTACACCTTTCCGGTGGAAGAAATTGACCAGCGTAAACAAGCGCTGCTTGATGTTACTAAGGAAGCGCTATATAGAGGTATCCAAGCTGCTAAAGTTGACAACCGAATTGGTGATATATCATTCGCGGTTCAACAATATGCTGAAAGCAATAAGATGAGTGTCGTCAGAGAACTTGTTGGACACGGTATCGGGCAGCAAATGCACGAAGAACCGCAGGTGCCGAACTATGGTAGAAGAGGGAATGGACCCAAAATTAAATCAGGACTTGTTATATGCATTGAACCTATGATTAATTTGGGCAGCAAAAATATTAAGTTCCACCAGGATGGATGGACCGTTACTACTGCTGACAAACAACCCTCGGCTCACTTTGAACTCTGTATCGCTATCACGGATGATGGTGTGAAACAATTGTCCACTTTTGAGTATATCGAAAATAAATAAACCTTTTTAATCCCAGTAAAAAACAACTAATGGCAAAACAAGCAGCTATAGAAAAAGATGGAACCGTAGTCGAAGCACTCTCAAACGCTATGTTTAGAGTAGAACTTGACAATGGACACGTGCTTACAGCACACATTTCTGGAAAAATGAGAATGCACTACATTAAAATTCTTCCAGGCGATAAAGTCAAAGTTATTCTTTCACCTTATGACCTGTCTAAAGGTAGAATATCGTTTAGATATAAATAAATAATAACTTATTAATACTTTATTGTTCCTAAACTTTTTACTCTATTGTACGAAAGTTTGTTAAACTATAAACGTTATTTTTTACGAACAAAAAAAATTAAACTAAAATGAAAGTAAGAGCTTCAATCAAAAAACGCTCAGATGATTGCAAAATCGTTAGACGTAAAGGCAAACTTTATGTTATCTGCAAAAAAAATCCTAAATTTAAACAAAGACAAGGTTAATAACCTATTTTGTAAAATAAGATTTTTAATCCCTTTTATTAGGGCAATACAATTAATATAATAAAAACTAAACAAAACATAATAATATGGCACGTATAGTCGGAGTAGACTTACCCAAAAACAAAAGAGGCGTTATAGGACTCACATATATATATGGAGTTGGACGCAGCCTTTCTTCTAAAATTCTTAAAACTGCTAATGTTGACGAAAACGTCAAAGTTAGTGACTGGACTGATGAACAAATCACTGCTATTCGTAATACTATCGCTTCTGAAGGTATCACGGTTGAAGGTGAACTTAGATCGTTCGTTCAACTTAACATCAAACGCCTTATGGATATTGGTTGCTACCGTGGTATCCGCCACCGTATCGGCCTTCCTCTTCGTGGACAAAGCACTAAAAATAATGCGCGTACCCGTAAAGGCAAGAAAAAAACAGTTGCTAACAAGAAAAAAGCTACTAAATAATTTTTATTCAATAAACATTTATCTATCTCATCGAGATGTTCTCAAAGAGATAGCCTAATCCATAAATCTATAAAATGGCAAAGAAATCAAATAGCGTAAAAAAACGCGTAGTTAAAGTCGCTGCTACTGGTCAAGTTCACGTCTCTTCTACATTCAATAACGTTATAATTACTATCGCTAACGACAATGGCGAAGTTATATCGTGGAGCTCTGCGGGGAAAATGGGATTCCGTGGCTCGAAAAAAAATACTCCCTACGCTGCGCAAACTGCAGCTCAAGACTGTGCTAAAGTTGCGTATGACCTAGGTCTTCGTAAAGTTAAAGTATATGTCAAAGGACCGGGTGCTGGTCGCGAATCTGCGGTTAGAACTATCCACGGTGCTGGTATCGAAGTAATGGAAATTATCGACGTTACTCCAATGCCTCACAACGGATGTCGCCCACCTGCAAGAAGAAGAGTCTGAGTTACTGATAATTATTTTACGATAATTATCATAAATAGACAATTTACTCCTTATGTTTTTAAGTGGAGTATATAAAAACTTAAAATATTAAAATTATAAAATAACCACACGTAGCCGCTATAGGCGGTAAAACGTGAAAAATTATCAAAAATGGCTAGATATACAGGACCAAAAACAAAAGTTGCACGTAAATTCGGAGAACCTATCTTCGGACCAGATAAAGCGCTAGACAAAAAAAATTATCCACCTGGACAACACGGACTTGCGCGCAAACGTAAAAAACTTTCTGAGTACGGAATCCAACTTAAAGAAAAACAAAAAACTAAAGCTATTTACGGTGTTCTTGAAAAACAATTCCGTAGAACCTTTGAAGAAGGTGCTAGAAGATCTGGTATCACTGGTGAAAACCTACTTGTTCTTCTTGAAAGTAGACTTGACAATATCGTTTATAGACTTGGAGTTGCTCCTACAAGAGCGGCAGCAAGACAACTCGTTAGCCACAGACACATTACTGTTAATGGAGGTGTTCTAAACATTCCTTCTTACCAAGTTAAAGTTGGTGATGTTGTTGCGGTTAGAGAAAAATCTAAATCACTTGAAGTTGTACAACTTAATGTTGTTAACAACAATAGCAGATATAGCTGGCTTGAATGGAATAACGAAGCACTTTCGGGTAAACTTATCCAAAAACCACAACGTGCTGATATTCCTGAAAATATCAACGAACAACTTATCGTTGAGCTTTACTCGAAATAATGATGAATAACTAAGCGAATTGGGTAGACTATCCAATATTTTTTACCCTATTTTTACTTACTATTCCTAAATCATTATTCTAATCCTTACTTTATCACTACACAAAAATATAATAAAATGGCAATATTAGCATTTCAAAAACCCGACAAAGTCATTATGCTTGAATCTTCTGATTCGTACGGCAAATTTGAATTTAGACCGCTCGAACCAGGATATGGCTTGACTGTTGGGAATGCACTACGCCGCATACTCCTTTCTTCACTTGAAGGATATGCTTTTACATCTGTTAGAATTTCTGGGGTTGACCACGAATTCGCTTCTATTCCTGGTGTAATGGAAGAAATGATTGAAATAATTCTTAACCTCAAAAAGGTGAGACTTGTTAAAACTTCTGATGCCGAAGATTGCGAAACTATTACTGTTAATGTGACCGACCTTGAAGAACTCAAAGCGGGACACTTTTCTACATTTATGAAAGGATTTAAAGTTCTTAACTCGGACCTTACTATCTGTAGATTGCAAAATGATGTGAAATTCCAAATGGAACTTACTATCGGTAAAGGACGTGGCTATGTGCCTGCTGAAGAAAATAAAATTGCTGAGGCTCCACTTGGACTACTTCCAATTGACTCGATTCACACGCCAATCGTTAATGTTAAATTCTATACTGAAGAATTCCGTGTAGAACAAAAAACTGACTACGAAAAACTTGTACTCGAAATCACTACTGATGGTTCTATTTCGCCTAAAGATGCACTCAAAGAAGCTGCTAAAATCCTTATTTTCCACTTCCAACTTTTCTCAGATGAGAAAATAACTGCGGAAATTGAAGATGTTGTAGCTGTTGAAGAATTCGACGAAGATGCACTCAG
>CAMQUV010000038.1 GCA_947037995.1 uncultured Rikenellaceae bacterium | reverse complement strand
TCAATAAATAATGCCGTATATGTAGGAGTATTCACCGCAATAGGTTGGTATCTTTCAAGCAGAAAGTCTATAAGATTCCCAAACTTCACTAGCGGTAGGACTGCCGTAGAGGCGTAAAGTCTGCCATTTCTAAACATATACTGATTGCCAAGTATATTCATATCGCCCTCTATTTTATAAGTTAGGATATTATTTCTATCGCCATCAGGAGTGCCAAATTTGCGGATAATATCTGATTTGGTAAGAGTCCAATTTATAATTGGCTCTTCGTATAGGTTATATTTTGGTTTTACGGTGACTTGGCAAGGAATGTCATTAGCTTTAATATATGTAGTTCCTATATGGTTCGCTGTTACTTTTCCGCTATTTGAAACTTTAGCTATAAACTCATCATCAGAAGACCATTTGATATTATTATCTCCTGTAACTGTTAATTGATAGGTGTTTTCATAATAAAGTGTGATATAATCATCGCTAATAGTAGCATCGTAAGAATCTTTATCGCATCCAATACATAATATTAGAGATGAAATTAAAAATGAGATTGCAAATCTTTTCATAATTTTTGTGTGAGAGCTTATATGCCATTCCTCTGGTCGGCTTTTTGTGTATTTAATTAAACAATATGTTTCAACTTTCGTTACTATTGTTCTAAATAAAACCACAAATTGCGTGGGAATACTCTTGACTAAGAGGTACGACCAAGCACCAGACTACAAAAAGTAAAGCCCACGCAAAAGCGTAGGCGTTTAACAGATTGATTTGAGTAGTCATTAAATTTGGTCGATTTCTTAGTCTCAAAACAATAGCAAACGCTATTTTAATAACAGATTTAACTCTGTTTATGTATGCAAAGATAACAAATATTTCGTATCTTTGTGTAGAATCAAAAAAATAAAAAATATCAATGTAAACAGGTATATAATTACCGAAAATAAATACCCTCGCATAACGCCATCATCTAAAAAAAAGAGTGATTGTTCGTAATACGAGGGCTAGTATAATTGTGTTTCTATGTCTGCCTATTAGAATCTGAATGCGATAGGCAGTAGTTCTGATGCTGTTGAGAGCGTGAATTCGTCGTTAGGTGTTTGCATAATCACTCTAAAGTCGAGTCCTTGTTTTCTGACTACTTCGCTCATAACTTCTCGGCAGGCTCCGCAGGGAGACAGTATTCCGTTTTTGAGAGTTGGCGAAGCGATAGCTAGAGTTATGATTTTAGCATCGGGAAATCTATTTTGGGCTATATAAATAGCAATTCGTTCGGCGCACATAGTGAGTCCGTACGAAGCGTTTTCAAAATTGGTTCCTGTTACGACTTCTCCGTTGTCGAGTTCCACAGCTGCTCCAACTTTGAATTTGGAGTAGGGCGAATAGCTGTTTTGCGCTGCTTGGAGTGCTTTTGAGAGTAGATTTTTCATAGTGTTAATTTTTGTTAAAAGTTAGTGGTTTCTATGTTTTGGCGTATGAATTTGGCACCAGTGTCGCAGGAAATCTACATTCCCTACGAGGTGTTGTCATCTTCAAATTAGTCTTTTATTCTTGAGTTTTGTAGTGTTCTCTTTTGAAAAGTTGCACAACATTTTCGACGTGGTGCGTATGTGGGAACATATCGACAGGTTGAACTTTCGTAACGATATATTTCTCATCAAATATGGCAAGGTCGCGCGCCTGTGTCGCAGGGTTGCACGAGACATAAACAATGATTTGCGGTTCGGCGTTAAGTATAACTTTCGCTACATCTTCGTGTATTCCGGCTCTTGGAGGGTCGAGGATAATAACGTCTGGTTTTCCGTGTTGAGCAATAAACTCATCATTGAGAACATCTTTCATATCACCGGCAAAGAATGTAGTATTATGAACGTCATTAATTTGCGAATTTATTTTAGCGTCTTCTATGGCTTCGGGAACGTATTCCACTCCGACTACTTTTTTGCAACCTTTGGCTACGAAATTGGCAATAGTTCCTGTGCCTGTGTACAGGTCGTAGAGTGTTTCGTTGCCCGATAGTTCGGCAAAATCGCGTGTAACTTTATAGAGTTCGAGTGCTTGTTCGGAATTGGTTTGGTAGAACGATTTTGGATTAATACGGAACGTTAGATTTTCCATTTTCTCTTCCATATATGGTTTTCCGCTGTATATAATAACTGTTTGGTCTCCCATTGAGTCATTGAGTTTGGTATTGATAATATACCCTAGCGAAGTGATTTCGGGGAACGAAGTTTTGAGGTGTTCCATCACTGCGATTCTCTCTTTTTCGGCATCTTTGGCAAACACTACTATAACCATAACTTGCCCCGTGGTGCTAGTTCTAATCACAAGGTTTCTCATCAGCCCTTCGTGTGTGCGCAGGTCGTAGAATTCGAGGTTGTTATTAACGGAAAACTCTTTGAGGCTTAGTCGAATAGCGTTCGATGGTTCTGCTTGTAGGTGGCAGGTGTTGATATCAATAATTTTGTCAAACATACCGGGGATATGAAATCCCAGAGCGTCGCCACGTGGAATCTCTTCGTCCTCTTTGGCGGCCATTTCGGTGCGTGGAATCCAGCGTTTGTTCGAGAAGGTATATTCTAGTTTGTTGCGATAGTGTGTAGTTTTGTCAGACCCTATGATAGGCATAATTTCGGGAAGTTCGATTTTGCCGATACGGCTCAATTGGTCTAGGACTTGAGTCTGTTTAAAATCGAGTTGTTTTTGGTATGGTAGCGCCTGCCATTTGCAGCCTCCGCACTCGCCAAAATGTTCGCAAAAAGGCTCTGCTCGCATTGGTGAAAGCACCTTATATTCAGTGACATAGGCCTCCATAAAGCGGCGCCTCGAGCTGTTGATTTGCACGTCGACAATGTCGCCTGGGACTGTGTTAGTAACGAAGACAATTTTGTCGTCTACGCGTCCTAGTGATTTGCCTTCAGCGGCTATATCCGTAATTTCTAGGTTTTCTATATGCGGGTATTTCGATTTTTTTCTGGCCATAATTGTATTAAAATTTTTAAAAGTGTACAAATTTACCTATTTTTGGGCAATAACAAAAAAATAAGTATAGAAAAATTATGTTAAAACTTGCTAAAATTCAATTTAATCCTTTCGGGGAAAACACTTACGTCTTGTCGAACGACGCTAAGGAGGCTATAATTATCGACCCAGGAATGAGCAATCCGCAGGAATGCGAGGCACTCAGAGGGTTTCTAAACAAAAACGAGCTTAGGCCAATTATGGTGGCGGCAACGCACGGACATATCGACCACGTTTGTGGTGTGGTGTGGACAGTGGGGGAGTACGAAATCCCTTTTGCGATGAATCGTGCGGACGATATGGTGTTGAACGCCAACCTAGACTATGCCGCTAATATGGGGTTCGATATGGATGTTGTGCCGTCGGTCGATGTTGATTTGGCGCAAACTGACCATATAATGCTCGGAGACGAAAAAATAATGGTGATTCCTTCGCCGGGTCATACACCGGGGGGAGTGGCATTCTACCTCGAGGCGGAGAAAATTCTCGTTACTGGCGATACACTCTTCAAAGAGAGCATAGGCCGCACAGACCTGCCCGGAGGGGACTACAAAGTCCTTATGACAAGTATAATGAATAATATTTTGCCGTTGGGCGGAGATGTGAGAATATTCCCGGGACACGGTGCCGATTCGTCGTTGGCGAGTGAGGGTCAGAGAAATCCCTTTATTACGGACATAATAGAAGGAAACACAAAATTTTAAATATGCGTATAGATATAATAACATTGCATCCACATTTGCTGGACGGACCATTTAGCGAATCAATTATTAAGCGAGCTCAAGACAAGGGGCTTGTGGAGATTCATACACACGATTTGAGGGATTGGACAACGGATGTTCGCAAGACTGTGGACGACTATCCCTATGGGGGCGAAGCGGGAATGGTAATGATGATTGAACCAATATACAGATGTATCGAGGAGCTAAAATCTCAAAGAGACTATGACGAGATAATTTACACCTCGCCCGATGGTAAGACACACAACCAAGTGCAGGCGAACCACCTGTCGACTATGAAGAATATAATCATACTATGTGGGCACTACAAAGGCGTAGACCATAGAGTGCGTGAGAACCTTATTACGATGGAAATCTCTATCGGCGACTATGTTCTAACGGGCGGAGAGCTCGCTGCGGCGATTATAACGGATAGTGTGGTGAGAATCATACCCGGATGTATCGGCGACGAAGCATCGGCACTATCGGATAGTTTTCAAGACAATCTGCTGGCACCACCTGTCTACACACGACCCTCTGAATTTAATGGCTGGGGAGTTCCGCCAGTGTTGCTCTCAGGAAATTTTGCCGAAATCGACAAATGGAAAGACGCGCAATCAATCGAAAGAACGCAGAGACTCCGACCCGACCTAATGGAAGAATAAAACATACTAAGTAAATATCACAGACCCCTATGAAGTACTATATTATTGCGGGAGAGCCATCGGCCGACCTGCACGGTGCCAACCTTATAAAAGGAATTATTCAGAGTGACCCAAAAGCGCAAATACGTTTCTGGGGCGGGGAGCTGATGCAGCAACAAGCGGGCGAGAGGGGGACGCTGGTGAAACACTATAAGGAGAACTCGATTATGGGGTTCCTCGAAGTAGTTAAAAACTTAGGCAAAATACTCAACCTAATAAAATTTGGTAAGAGCGATATCCTTCAATTCAAACCCGATGTACTAATCCTAATAGACTATCCGGGCTTTAATCTTAAAATGGCGGCATTTGCCAAGCAAAACAATATAAAAACGGCCTATTATATTGCCCCGAAAGTGTGGGCGTGGAAAAAAGGACGTATCAAAACAATTCGTAAAGTTGTGGACGACCTCTATGTGATATTCCCGTTCGAAGTGGAGTTTTTCGAGAAATATGGTATCAAAGCCATATATAAAGGAAATCCCCTGATGGATTCAATCGAACAGTCCAAAGAACAATTCTCACAGTACGAATCACCCAAGCCAATTATTGCGCTGGTGGCAGGTAGTAGAGTTATGGAGGTGAAACATATTCTCCCCGTAATGGCTAGGACTATGAAACTACTACCACAATACCAAGGTGTCGTAACGGCGGTGGATTGGCTCGATAAATCGCTCTATGAAAACATACTTAAAGGGACGGATATTAAAATAGCCTATAACCAAACAACCGACGTGCTAATGTCGGCCGAGGCGGCTCTCGTTAAATCGGGAACGGCAACGCTCGAAACAGCGCTGCTAGGGGTGCCACAAGTGGTCTGTTATGCTGGTGGAGCTGTATCGGTGGCTATTGCCCGAAAAGTGCTTAAAATCAAATGGATTTCACTCGTTAACATAATACTCGATAGAACCGCAGTAACAGAACTAATCCAGCAAGAGCTAACGCCCCAAAAGTGCCTTAGCGAGCTTCAACGGATAATGCCCGGGGGGAGTGGACTACCAAAGCTCCAACAAGATTACCAAGAACTAATAGAAACAGTAGGGCAGAGTGGAGCCTCCGAGAGAGTGGCACAAGACATTGTTGCGAAACTAAATTAAACTATAGCCTTACAACACAATTACTGATATATGAAAATAATTTGCATAAATACCTCTAACAGTGCTACAAGCACTACGGCGAAACCCTATTACCACCTCAGACCCGATACGGCGATGTTGCGTAATAACGAGACGTTCTTTGTGCCTGAATTTGCCAGCAACCTTACAGCGCAGTTTGCTACGGTCTACAAAATAAACCGTATTGCAAAAGCTATTGAGCCCAAATTTGCTCCAAGATGCTATACGCAAATCTCTACCGCCGTAATTTTTACCGCACAAAACCTTATCGTGCAGAATCAACCCTGGGATATGGCTACTGCATTCGACCACTCATTCGCAATCGCACCACTGTTCGTTGACGCTACGCAAAATATTACGCCCACAGCGACTATAAATAATGAAAATGTTGAGGTACTAAACCAACAAGAGGATGTGAATAATACCATCGCCCACCTATCGGATTTTATGACACTCAAAATAGGCGATATTATAGCAATACCCTTCACCGATACCATCAATGTTGATATCGACGACACTGTCAAAGTGTGGATTAATGACGAAAATAAACTACAGGAATTTGATGTTAAATAAACAGGTCAAATAACTGAAATATAAGATAAGAAAAATGCTAGAAAAACTCAACCAATACAACATTATACTGGCCAGTGGCTCGCCCCGAAGGAGGGAACTGATGACCCAGGCCGATATTCCATTTACTGTCGACACTACGTTCGAAGTGGATGAATCGTACCCAAATACTATCCCCACGATGGAGGTTGCACAGTATATATCGCAGAAAAAATCCGATGCCTTCCCCTACGATATATGCCAAAATGATATACTTATCACGGCCGATACTGTCGTTATCACGGATAATAAAATCCTTGGCAAACCGACATCGCCCGAAAATGCCTTCGAAATCCTTACGCAACTTAGTGGCAAAACCCATTCCGTTGTTACGGGGGTGACAATTAGGACCAATAACCTGCGAAAAACTTTTAGTGCAGAATCTAAAGTGACATTCGCCAAACTGGAACCTAGCGAAATAAAATATTATATCAATAAATATAAACCCTTCGACAAGGCCGGAGCCTACGGAATCCAGGAGTGGATTGGTGCTGTGGCGATTGAGAGTATCGAAGGCTCGTTCTACAATGTGATGGGACTACCTATACAAATGCTATATAAACAACTAAAATCTATAATCTGAACAACAAACTAAACTATGAAAAAAATCATCTTAATTACTCTTCTCGCTCTTCTTGCACTCCCTTTTGCAAAAGCCGACGAAGGAATGTGGCTGCCGAGCCTTATCGGCAAAGAACGTATTAAAGATATGCAGGCCAAAGGGCTTAAACTCTCTGCTGCAGACCTTTATGACATTAACAACGCTTGCCTGAAAGACGCTATTGTGCGATTTGGGGGAGGGTGTACCGGCGAAATGATTTCATCGGAAGGACTCCTACTCACCAACCACCACTGTGGTTACAGACAAATCCAGTCGCATAGCTCGCTCGAAAATGACTATCTTACTGATGGATTTGTGGCACGCTCAAAACAGCAAGAACTTGCTAATCCGGGGCTAAAAGTCAACTTCCTAAAGGAGATGAGAGACGTTACGGAGCAAATTAACGCTGCGAAAAATCCGAAACAACTCGAAAAAATCAAGGCTAAAATTATCAAAGAAGCCACCAAAAACGGCGTAGGACTCGAAGCAAATATTGAATCGCTATATTATGGTAACGAATTCTATCTATTTGTCTATCAAGTTTATAGCGACGTAAGACTAGTATTCGCGCCTGCATCGAGTATTGGTAAATTTGGAGGCGATACGGACAACTGGATGTGGCCACGCCATACGGGAGATTTCTCGATGTTCCGTGTTTATGCCGATAAGGACAATAATCCAGCCGAGTATAGTGCTGACAATAAGCCTTTTACGCCTAAAAAACACTTCACACTTTCGGCCAAAGGAATAAAAGAGGGCGATTTTACCTTCGTCTATGGATTTCCGGGTAGAACCCAGCAATACATTCACTCTGAGGCTGTTAAGTTTATCGAAGAGATTTCTAACCCATTGAAAATCGAACTTAGAACACGCCGTTTAGAGATTATGAATGCCGCTCAAGAGGCTGATGCTCTTGTGCGTATTAAATATGCTGCTAAAAATGCCTCTGTCTCTAACGCTTGGAAAAAATGGCAGGGTGAAACACTTGGGCTCAAGAGGCTTAAAACCGTTGAGACTAAGCAGACACTCGAGCTACAATTTAAAACTTGGGTGCAAAACAAACCGCAGTACCAAGGTATTGTCGAAGGGTTGCAGTCGCTTTACGACTCGCTCGAAAAATATTCTTTGGCTAAAGACCTCTTTATCGAGGCGCCACTCTCGATTGAATTGGTGAAATTTGCCATTAATTACAATGCCAACTACGATAAAAATCCTCAGAAAGCTTCGCCTGCTTTTTACAAAGACTATGTGACGAAAATTGATAGTACAACGGCTCATTACCTGCTCGAAAAATTTGTTGAATACACGCCAAAAGAGTTTCTCCCAGAGGGATTTACTTACGAGTCAATGGATAAATTAGTGGCTGAAATGTTTACTAAGTCTATATTTTTGGATTCGGTAGCGTTGCATTCTGCTACAAAAGAGCAGATTGAGAATGATGTAACTGTGAAATTTGCGAAGAC
>CAMQUV010000037.1 GCA_947037995.1 uncultured Rikenellaceae bacterium | reverse complement strand
CTATAGCCTACACTCTTTCCCTACACGACGCTCTTCCGATCTAACTCGATACAATAAAACAGTCTACAGTGATTCACGGAGGTACAACCTCGCGCGGTAACTACTTTTAAACGCCTATAAATACCATTTAAACACAATTCAAATGAAAAATAAAACCACTGCACCACAAAGTAAAAAAGCCCTCCCACCTATTGAGACTATACCTATTGCACCCAAACGCGAGGGATTTTCAATGGCTGATTTTAGGATGGCTATGAAAGCGGCCGAGAATCCACAAACCCCCTCTCGAATAAAATTACTAGACTACTACAACGACATATTACTGGATTTGCACCTTACTGCTGTCACGGATAAACGCCTGGACAAAATCCAATTCACAACATTTCGTTTTACCGATAATGATGGCAAAGAGAATGAGGCTGTCAACAGTCTGATGCGAAGCTCCGAATTTCGACTGATGACCTCCGATTGGGTTAAATCTAAATTTACCGGAGCGATGGCCTACTGGGTAGATTTGTCGGGTGGAATATTTAATAATTACAATGCCATCTCTCCCAAACACTATATACCACATAGTGGTATGGTTGTTAATAAAGTTGCCGACCGTCAGGGCGTGGATATAACCGCCGGCAATTACCCTAACTATGTTATGAGGGTCGGTAAAGCCGATGACCTTGGGTTGCTGCTCAAGGCTATTCCGTGGGTGCTTCTCAAGCGTGGGGATATTTCGGACTGGGCGACATTTAACGAACTTTTTGCGTTCCCGTTTCGCGTTGCCAAGTACCCGAGTTATAATGAGGCTGCTCGAGACGAATTAGCCACGGCCTGCCGTACTGCTGTCTCAAAAGGATTTGCAATTATACCAAACGAAACCAGTTTTGAGTTTATTAATGCTCAAGCAAATTCTTCGGCAGATGCTTTTGAACGATTCGCCGACTTCTGCGACAAGCAAATCTCCAAAGGGTTTATTCGCAATACTATGACCCTTGATGCTGAGGGTGGCAATTATAAGGGAGACGTGCATCAGCAGAGCGAAGACAATGTCTTCGCTTCGGATAGACAGTTTGTCCTCGATATTCTAAATGGGCAATTTCTGAGATTGCTAGAGATTCACGGCTTCAATCCGGGCGAGGGGCATTTTATGGTTGAAGAAGAAGACCATATTTGTTTGAAAGAACGTATCGATATAGATATGAAACTTGCCAATAAAATTGTTATCCCTGCCGATTATTACTATAAAAAATATGGCATACCTGTCCCCGATGGTGGCGCGCAAGCCATTATTGCAGCTTCGCCTGTTAGCTTATCTGATTTAACCGAATTAACGGCAGAGGTGCAGCAACTTCGTGGGATAATAAACAATCAGCCTATGGCAATAGGTGAGAAAGGTCGCGGTTTTTTTCGTTAAGCCCTCACTCTCGAGGGCGGCAATTAAAAAAACAAATCACAGAGCTTTATAGTAGTTCTTGTGGTTGTCTGAATCTAAGTGATACGGGCGAAAAATTAACCATTGGCGAAGTCGCGCTCGAGCGTGCGCTGCGTAATATTACCAGTGCGGATTTTGACCCCAAAAAGGACATCGAGCCGCTTTTATTTGAACATACTGTTAATGCGCTAAATAAAGCTGTTGACATATCTTTTGGTGAGGTTAATTATGGTGATGACGATTTCGATTTTGTAAAAGAGTTAAAGGATAATAATATAGTCTTCTCGGCTTTCAAAACACATAAACAACAAAATGAGCTTCACGCCTTAATGTGGGACGAAAAAGGGAAGCCACGTAGCTTTTCAAAGTTTAAGGAGGCGAGCGAGAGCGTAATAAGTCAGTATAATACAAATTGGCTTGAGACGGAGTATTCGACCGCTATGATACGAGCAAATTTTGCTCAACAGTGGCGCGAGATAGAACGTAATGTAGATATATTCCCAAATATTATATGGCTGCCATCAACTTCGGTAAACCCCCGAAGTCAGCACGTAGCTCTATATAATAAAGTCTTCGCTTTTGACGACCCGTTTTTAAAATCTAATTATCCCGGTTCACTTTGGGGCTGCAAATGTTCTATATCTAGCACTTCCGAATCTGTCACAGATGGCGAAAAAATAAAAGCATCCAAACGTTCAACATCAAAAGCTAGTAAGGGGCTAGACCAGAACCCGGGCACCTCCGGGGCTTTGTTCTCCGGCACTCACCCGTATGTTGCGGACTGCACAAAGAAAGAGAAAAAAAGTGTCGGTCAATGGTGCTCAAAAAGAATCTCAGAACAAAAACCCTTAAACCCGAAAAATAAAAATGGCGAAAAACACTGACATAAGACGAATTGAAACCGAATTACGGCGAATTATTAAAGTCTCCGTTATTGATATTACTCGCGGGGTTGCTAAGCTAGCAGAAGACCATTTTAAGGAGAATTTTCGACAGGGTGGGTTTGTTAATGGCGGACTACACAAATGGAAGGATGTTAAACGGCGTGACCCAGCAAGTGGATGGTATGGATTTTCCTATAAGGGTGAAAAGCGAACGCATTATAGTTTTACCAGGGATAGTGCAACAGGGAAGACTAGAAAATCGAAGTCGCAAAAGAAACTAAACTTTTCGCCCACAGCTACCCAGAGGACTGTGTTGACTTCGCGACGTAATTACTTAATGAACTCAACCAAAGGCCGCGTGCGTGGCGAAACGGTTGTAATTAGCAACAGTGCACCCCACGCAAAAATCCACAACGAGGGCGGTATTTTTAAAGTTTTCGGCAAACGTAGCGCCAGGATGCCAAAGAGGCAATTCATAGGCGAGTCCAAAGAACTTAACTCAATTATTACAAAATACGTAACAGATACACTAACCAAAAAATTCAATCGAATATGAAAGAGATTTTAAACACTATTTTTACACAAATTAAAAACTCGATAACTGAACCAGTTTTTATCGCAACTGACCTTGGGCAGCTCCAACTAGAACACCCGCCTGTGTCATTCCCTTGCGCGCTGGTAGATATTGGCTCTATTGCATATAATGCGTACAAAGGTGGCGGACAACTTGCAAATGCAACTATTAATGTGACCTTGGGTTTTAGCGTTCTTGGGTCGGATGACATCCATTCCGACTCTGAATTGAGAGAACAGGCGATGGCGCACTATGATTTATTAAGCAGCATTGCTATGGCCCTGAATGGCTTTGAGTGTGATTATTTTAGCCCATTAGTACGTCAGTCACTCGAAAGGGGGAAAGATGCTTATCCGCGGCCTTTTACGCTATCTTTCACAACTTCGTGGGTCGAATCGTCGTAGGTTTTTTGCTGAATAAAAAAATACCACTATATTTACAATAGACAACCTAAATAACTCATACTAATTTACATATAAAAAAATGAAAACTTTACTACAAAAATTCTTTTTCATTACCCTGCTAGCAATAACGACTATCAATATCGGTTTTGCTCAAAAGAAAATCGCTATTGATAAAGTCGAAGAGAATGGGGCACGAATGATTGGCACCGAACAATACAGAATTTACTTAAAAAGAGGAGGCCAGGCATTTATGGGGCTAGGTGTTGTCATTGATACTGCTGGGTGTCAATCTTATGTTCTTATGTTGAAAATCTACGAACAGAACAAGAAATATACTTTTGAGATTGGGCGAAAACTCCTATTAAAGTGTGAGAATGGTGATATTATCACACTTGAAAATACTGTAAAAAGAGGGCCAGCTGACTACGAAAATGCAATTTCTCAATATGGAACATTCTACTACGTGAATCCTGCGTATAAGATAACAAAGGAAGAAATATTGGCAATATCGCAGGGGAATGTTACCAAGATTAGAGTAGAAACTGATATTGATGAGTTTGATAATGAAATAAAGAAAAATAAACTTTCTAAAAATATTACTCTCCTGTACAATACTCTACAAGAGGTATTAGCCGAGAAAAAAGATATTTACACTGATTTCTAGTTTTCAACCCAAAGGGCTAGAAGTTTAGGCTCATTTGATTGTGAAACGCTTTAATGTCGCGCTTGGCTGGAGTGGCTAGGTAATTATAGAACGTAGAGCGAGAGATGCGAAACCTTGGGTATATCAGCTGGCAGTATATCCACTGCTGCGTAACCCCACGACGTGAGTGCTCCAGGGTGATATTCTGCACCTCTATGATTTGCTCTAGTTTATTTTTTCTATTATATGCCATTAGTCCCGAAGTTTTTTATTATCTTTGTCCTTGTCTACGGGGCTTTCGATGGGTTAAACTATTGGGGCTCTTTTTTTTGTGCTTAGCTCAGGGTTTGGCTCTGCATCTGACCAATAAATATTGGTGTTGATTTGGGCGTTATCTTTACTTGAGACACTGCGGTTGTCGGTATTGGGTCAGGTTCGCTTTGCTTGTAAAACCATCCGCTTTTTTTCATTGCGTGTAGCTTCAATTTGAATCGATTCAAATCTGCAATTGTCAATGAGGTCAAATCTCGCCCGGCGTGCTGAGCGATAAACGGATTTAACACTGCCCAGTCGTTTGGAAGTCCTAACCCTTGTTTACGTTTATTGGTGGCGCGTGGCGACCAGGTAAGTAGCGCCAGCACCTCCGAACGTAGCTTTTTAATATCTGTATCCGGAACGGTTTTAGTTTGTGATGGCGTTTTGCCCTCAATGTGATTAATACAATCTTTCAGCTGGTCGTTGCTGAGGTTCTTAGCGCTTTCAACGTTATAAGCGCTATAAAGAGCCTCTTTGTCGACGGAGTTTTGAGTTATCAATATGTGAAGTTTCGCCAATAGGCTATTGCGATATATTTTCATTTTGGTTGCTATTTTGCGGTTATTTTCTTTTTTGATGTTATCCTTAAGTTAAACATGCTACCTATTAAAAAGTAGCGGTTAGACCAACCTGTAAAAGGTAATATGAAACCAATAATGCCGTAAAAAGTAGTATCACATGATTTACAACGTGCTAATCGTATAAATAGCCACTGTAAGATTAGAATGTTAAATAAACCTAGAGGGGTCAGGAATCGTTTCATTTTGTTATTTGTTTAAGGTTATTTAATTAATTCGGGGTTGTCGTGGATGTTGCCGATAATAGTGCATTTTTTATGAAACATATATAATAGTTGGTCATATCCATTTTCTACATCTACCATTCGCCACGCCCCTTTATTGAACTCACAAACATAATTAACAGGTCTTGATAGGATGGTATAAGAAATTATATCCCCTTCGTAAATCTCCTTACCGTTTTTGTCTAGCAAGCCTGTGAATTGTCCAACTGTTTCGGGGTCAATACGAGTATATGAAAAGGCTTTGGCGTCATATATAGTAACTCGATTATTTTGAGGAAATATTACGAGCGCACCCTCTCTCCATTTGCCACTGAGGTCTTTTCCTCTAAATTTTATTGGTCTCATTTTCTTCGTGTGTTAGTGTTTTTAATATTCAGGTTTTTGATTGTTAGTTGTTTCTCATATCTAAACCTCTTGCATTGGCTTGATAGGTGATTTTATCTAGCGTCATTGTAGATTCGTCGATAGGCATTTTGGTAATACAGTAGCTGTTTTTATTTGTTAACACGTTGTCAATTTGGATTGCTAAGCGGCGCAGTAGTTTTTCGTGTGGAGGCCTGCATTCTTTGTGTTTCTCGGTCATAGTTAATATTGCGGTCCGTAACAGCTCTGCAAGTTCTATGGTGATTCCCGAGATAATAAGGTTGTTGTTTTGGTCTTTGCTAATATTCATAATTAGTGATTTAATATTGTTTTGCTCCCGCTAAAGGTCTCGAACCTTTGGTGACTGCCAGTCGGGAGTTTTGTTAGATTGTTTGGAAACTAATTAGGACGTTTTCCAGTCAACTTATAACTAATGTATTCAGAGACTGGGTCGTCGCCAAATCCCTCATCTTCTCTATTACAAATCGGGTCTTCAAATGGATTAGAACCACATGAGAGATTATTTTTTTCAAACATTTTAACCATTGTTTGATCAGATGTAATCTCGGTTATATTCTTTTGAGATAAAGTGCCTATAACCTCACTATGTTTCCCTAGCACTTCGCCAAAATAGACGTCAAGTTTGTTTTCAATAGCATACTGCACTACATTTTGCTCTTCAATAAAAATGGCTTCTAATTCGCCAATTCTGCCAAAATCTTCTGTGTATTTGTAAATTGCTTTCATTTTGTTGTTTGTTTTTTAAAGTTAATTATTTGTTTTATTCCCGATAAAGGTCTCGAACCTTTGGTGACTGCCAGTCGGGAGTTGGGTTGTTAATATTTTACGCCGCAAAATGGGCAATAGGTAAAATTCATTGTTACCTCAAATTTTCGTTTACGCTTACCATCCGTAAAACGTCCTAAAGTTGGATTGTATGGTCGTACCTCAAGCGATGGAAGTATATAATGTTTGTTTAGCAATTCGACTGCCTCTGTAATTTCAGCATTTGGATATTGTTTTAATAACTGCTTGTTGAGTTGAGATTCAACCGTTTCAATACAATTGCACATAGTATTTATAGTTTTAAATTTAACACTCAGTGATTGAACTGGGAACTGGAACCCATTTGCCTAACGTGTCGCGGTACTCGGCGCGGATATACATTTTAGAACGTTCGGGTTTGTAGGCCTCAATAATGATGTTAACACCGTCTATGAACTCATTGTTTTTGCTCTTCTCTGCGTATTGCTTTAGCGTTACGATGCGCGAGGCTTTTAGCGTACCTTTGCTGTCCTTTGCCAGTAGGTCAAGGATAATACCCACAAGCTGCTCAGTTTCGGGGCTGTTGGCGAGGCTCTGCACATACTCACGAACTTTAGTAATACCAACCTCCGCCGTGTCGTCGTATTTGTCTAACATATTGTAGCCAATTTTAACACGTTTAGTGCCTGCTTCGTTCGTGAAGCTGTGCGATTGCTGTCCGTTTTTTATGCCGTACAATTCGCCTTTGGATGCAATTATGGCGGCGAAATTATCATACACCTGCGATTTGCTCGCTTTCATTTTCTCGGCTAGGTCAACCAGTACCGGGAAGTTTTCGTCCACCGCGTCACACGCTAGGATTTTGTAGGTTTCAATCTCTTTTTGTTTAGCCTCTTTTTTGGCTTGTTCTTGCGCCGCTAGCTCTTGCTTTAAGGTCTCGCGTTGCTCTGGGGTTAATTGGTCTAGTTTCATAATTTAAATAGTGTTTAAGTGGTTGTTATTTTGTTTATATTTATTATTTATTGTCTGCGCCCCAACAGTTGGCTGCGCCTTCTTTCCATACTGTGTATGTTTTGCCACCGCCGTAGCGGCTGTGGGCTGTAGCTTGATAGCCATCAACGTATATTTTGACATTACTATCGTATCTAACTCGTTTGGCTAGTTTCCCGTCAGGTTCCCGGCCATCTGCGTGAGATATGAATATAAATAGCTTTGTGGGAAACTCCGAAATAAGACTTTTATATTCCAATAGGTCTAAACCTGTGTATTGTAGCGAGTCAATTATCACTATACGCTGCGACTTGTGTTTTTTAAGTCTAGTTATTAACTCTTCAATAGGTTCTTTGTCTAGTATCACCACATTTTTAGCCTCATCCATTGAAGTGCGTATTAGTGCTAGCCTTAACGACTCACTTACACCCTCTTCAAGCGAATTATATGCTACTGAGCCGAAAGTTGATAGATATTTGCATAACTGGAGAGCAAACGAAGTTTTACCACTAGTCGAACCACCCCATATTAGCCAGCTTCCCGATAGCTCGGGAGAGCCGACCAGCCCCAGCCAATCACCAGTAAATGGCAATAGCTTAAACTTTCGCTGTATTAACTCTTTTGCTGAATATGCTCTTATCATTTCTTAACGGTTTTTATGAGCGTGAATAAGTCGTTTAACGCGGCGCAAATCTCCATCTGAGGTATTGGCTATCTCTGCTACGATTTCTGTGTTGTCTATGCCGTTTGCATTACAAATTGCTGCTATGTCAGTATCTTTGCAGGCAGGGATGTCTAGGAACTTGCCACCGATACGACTATTTAACTCTTTATAACCCTGACGCTCGGTTTCTACCCCGGATTCAATTTTAGTTTTCAGGTAATCTGTGGCACAAAGAACAATTCCGCAAATCTCTTCTAGTTGATTGTATAATGAAATTAATGAGTAAAGTATTTTTTCGCTTAGTTTGTCGCCCTCATCAAGGATGATTAGTGGGCTGTCTGCTTTTTTTAATGCCGAGACTATATTTGTCATCATTTTTAAATTGCTATTATTATTGACCTGGCGTTCAAGTC
>CAMQUV010000036.1 GCA_947037995.1 uncultured Rikenellaceae bacterium | reverse complement strand
GCTACTTGCGAGTGTCAAGGGAGTTAGTTTGGACGAAATTTCAAGTATTACCACTGACAATGCGCAGCGACTTTTCGGTCTCTAGTTGCCGCTTTATGAACTTATCGAATTCGGTCAATCTCTGTTAGTGTGATAGTTAGGTGATTAAATTGCACCTGAACTGTTGGGCAACGATTTCCATTGCTTGAGTTTTCATTTTAGCTCCTTTTTTCTTATCTTTGCCTCATTATTTCAAATCACATATCTACACAAACTATAATGCAAGAAATCCCTGCTAAATACGACCCCTCAACCTGCGAAGACCGTTGGTATGCTCACTGGATGGCCAAAGGTTATTTTCATAGTACACCCGACCACCGCGAACCATACACTATTGTTATCCCTCCGCCCAATGTGACGGGAGTATTGCATATGGGACATATGTTGAACAACACTATCCAAGATGTGTTGGTTAGACGTGCTCGTATGATGGGTAAAAACGCCTGTTGGGTGCCGGGGACAGACCACGCCTCGATTGCAACGGAGTCTAAAGTAGTGCAGAAACTTGCTGCCGAAGGAATCAAAAAAGCAGACCTTACACGCCAAGAGTTCCTCAAACACGCGTGGCAATGGACCGATAAACACGGGGGTATTATACTCGAACAACTCAAAAAACTTGGTGCCAGCTGCGACTGGGAACGTACCAAATTTACTATGGATGACGATATGAGTGAGAGCGTTATCAAAACGTTTGTCGACCTTCACCAAAAAGGCCTAGTTTATAGAGGTGTTCGTATGGTGAACTGGGACCCGAAGGCGCTTACGGCCCTTTCGGACGAAGAGGTGATATTCCAAGAACAACAAGGTAAACTATACTACCTAAGATACAAAATTGAGGGCAATGATAAAGCGTATGCTGTTGTTGCTACGACAAGACCCGAGACTATTATGGGCGATACGGCTATGTGTATCAACCCTAATGATGAGAAAAATAGCCACCTGAAAGGCAAAAATGTAATCGTTCCGCTTGTTGGGAGAGCTATACCTGTTATTGAGGATGATTATGTGGATATTGAGTTCGGTACGGGCTGTTTGAAAGTGACGCCTGCACACGATGTTAATGACTATATGCTTGGGGAGAAATATAACTTGCCGTCAATCGATATTTTTGAGGATAATGGTACGTTGAGTACTAGAGCTGGGCTATATGTGGGGATGGACAGATTTGAGGTGAGAAAACAGATTGTTAAAGACCTAGAAGAGGCTGGTCTGCTCGAGAAAGTGGAGGATTATACTAACAAAGTGGGTACCTCGGAGAGGTCGGGAGCCGTGATTGAACCTAAACTTTCGATGCAGTGGTTCTTGTCGATGGAGGGGTTGGCAAAACCTGCGCTCGATGTTGTGATGGATGATGAGGTGAAATTCCACCCTGCGAAGTATAAAAATACGTATAAATATTGGATGGAAAACATCAAGGATTGGTGTGTTTCGCGTCAACTTTGGTGGGGACAGCAAATCCCTGCATACTATCTTCCTGAGGGGGGATATGTGGTTGCGGCAACTCCGCAAGAGGCGCTGGCTAAGGCGCAAGCGAAAAATCCTAAACTCACGATGGATGATTTACGACAAGACCCTGATGTGCTCGACACGTGGTTCTCGTCGTGGATATGGCCTATCTCTGTGTTTGACGGAGTGAATAAGCCTGATAATCAAGACATTCAATACTATTACCCTACTGCAGACCTTGTGACAGCACCGGATATTATGTTCTTTTGGGTGGCAAGAATGATTATGACAGGATTTGAGTACAAAAACGAAAAACCATTCTCTAACGTATTCTTTACGGGCACTGTGCGTGATGCGCAGAGACGTAAAATGAGCAAATCGCTGGGCAACTCGCCCGACCCACTAGACCTAATTGCCAAGTATGGCGCCGATTCAATGAGGGTCGCGATGATGCTTTGCTCGACTGCTGGTAATGATATTATTTGGGACGAATCGCTGATTGAACAAGGACGTAATTTTGGTAACAAAATCTGGAATACGTTTAGACTTATCAAAATGTGGGAGGTCAAAGAGATAGAGCAGCCTCAAGTGGCGAAAACCGCTACCGTGTGGTTCGAAAATCTACTCAATAAAACGATTGCTCAAATTAATGTGGACTTTAAAGCGTTCAGAATCTCGGATGCGCTGATGAAACTTTATCGACTCTTTTGGGACGATTTCTCGGCATCGTATCTCGAACTGATTAAACCTGCTTATGGCGAGCCTATCGACCAAAATACCTATAATAAAACGATAGAGTTCTATCAAACACTCCTGCAACAACTGCATCCATATATGCCGTTTATTACCGAGGAGATATACCACTTTATCAAGGAACGTACTGATGACCAGAGCATTATGGTCTCACTCTTTGAAGCTGAGGGCAAATATTCGGACGAAATCATCGAACATATGGCCCTTGCGCTTGAGGTTGTTACAGCGGTGCGTAGCATACGTGCGCAGAAAAACATCTCGCCAAAAGAACAACTCGAACTCCACGTTGTGGCGGATACTAACTACCACAGTGAATTTAATTCGGCTATCGTGAAACTCTCAAATGTGAATATAATTGAGACTAACATTAAACCCGAAGGAGCGCAATCGTTTATCGTCAAAACAACTGAATTTTTCGTGCCGCTCGAAGGGGCTATCGACCCTGTGGCCGAGAAGGCTAGACTCGAAAAAGAGCTGAAATATAATGAAGGCTTTATGGTGAACGTTGAGAAAAAACTCTCGAACGAACGCTTTGTTGCCTCGGCACCTGAGAAAGTAGTAGAGCTCGAAAAACAGAAACTGGCGGACGCTACGGCGAAAATTAATGCCATTAAACAACAGCTCAAAGCACTGTGCTAATAAATAAAATCATAGAGTTTACTGCTCTGTACAACCTCGTTGATGGTCAGGATGAACAAATCTTGGTGGGGGTTAGTGCGGGTGTTGACTCGATGGTTATGCTCAATGCGCTGCACCACATTTATCCTAATGTGGCTGTGGCGCATTGCAACTTCTCGCTCCGAGCGGGAGAAGCAGATAGCGAAACAAACCTCGTAATTCAATATTGCAAAAGTCTAAATATCAAATGCCATAATGTCAAATTTGATACGCCGCAATATTGTGCTTCAACCGGGCTTTCGACTCAGATTGCTTGTCGAGAGTTGAGATATGACTTTTTTGAAAAACTTTGCAATGAATTTGGGTATACCAAAATTGCAATTGCTCACAACCTCGATGATTGTATCGAAACACAGCTAATCAACTCGCTCAGAGGGGCTTCGCTCAAAGGGTTTGCATCTATCACTCCGCGCAACGGACGTGTGATTCGACCAATGATGAGTTGCTCTCGTTTTGAAGTGCTCGAATATGCCAATAGTGCAAACGTGCCTTTCCTTAATGATAGCTCGAATAATGAGGATAAATATTTGCGCAACAAACTTAGGCACCACGTTGTGCCACAGTTGCGTGAGATGTCGGGTGCTTTTTATAAGAATGCCCAGCAAAATTTCGAGAACCTGCGTGAAGATTTGAAATTCCAGCAAGATATGTTGCACAAACAGCTTGAGAATTTTAGCCTAACCAGGGCGTTAACAGAGCCAATGGGTGAATATCTTTTGTATAAATTTGTGGAACCTATGGGCTTTAATCGCTCGCAGGCAAAGCAAATTTTGCGTTCGGCGCAACTGAAACACTCTGGCGCTCAATTTTACTCGAATACTAAACAAATTATAATTGACCGTAACCAACTAGTAATTAGTGATATAGGGGAACCTAATTCGGGTGTTGCAGCTGAGATGACTGTCGAAACGATGGCTTATGAGCCAGAAAAATGCTATAAAGCGGTTTTGGAGAAGGCTGAAAACAATGTTTTTAGGGCATATTTTGATGCCGACAAGATTTGCGATGCGGCGGAATTGCGGGAGGAGCAAAGTGGTGAGTTTGGGGGGCTTCGGTTACGATTGTGGGAGAATGGTGATAGGATGGAGCCTTTCGGTATGCGTGGCAGCAAGAATATCAGTGATATTTTGGTCGATGCGAAGATTTCGTTAGAGCAAAAGCGGGTTCAAAATGTGGTGGTGGATAGGAGTGGGGTGGTGTTATGGCTGGTTGGGCTTCGTACATCTGCGCGATTTGCGGTTAGTTCGGCAACAGTTCGAGTGGCTATGATTACGGTGATTCAGTAGTATAATTTTGGGTGTGTAGATAAGCCGTGAAAATTTGCGATAAAATTTATCAGTGGGGTAGAGTGTGATTTCTATGATGATATACTTGCTTTGGGGCATCATTTTTTGGTCTTTTTATTTTGGAATTATATTTTTTTGCTACCTTTGTATAGATATACCCGAATCAGAGCTATGTGCGCGGGCGCCGCAACTGAAAAACTATGATAGACAATACATTTAATTAAATAAATTATCCTAAATAAAAAACCTAAAACCAATGGAACTTACTCACATCGAACACCTCGGAATTGCTGTAAAATCACTCGAAATTGCGATTCCTCAATGGGAAAAACTTCTTAACACAAAATGTTACAACATCGAAGAAGTTACAGAGCAAAAAGTTAGAACGGCATTCTTTAAAATAGGTGCTACTAAAATTGAACTACTAGAGGCTACTGCTGAAGATAGCCCAGTTGCTAAATTCCTTGAGAAAAAAGGAGAAGGCGTACACCACATTGCTTTTGCGGCAAAAGGACTACAACAAAACCTTGACGAAGCGGCTGAAATGGGAATCCAACTTATTGACAAAACACCTCGTAAAGGTGCAGAAGGTCTGAACATTGCGTTCCTTCACCCTAAATCTACTGGTGGTGTTCTTACAGAACTTTGCGAGCTATAATCGTACTCAAAATAAACAAACTATATTAATACATAAAATATATAAATTAAAATGTCTACTAATAAAGAAAAAATTAAAGACCTTATTGAACGCCGCGAGCTAGCACGCTTGGGTGGAGGCCAAAAACGTATTGATGCGCAACACCAAAAAGGAAAACTTACGGCGCGCGAAAGAATTGATATGCTACTCGACGACGGCTCGTTCGAAGAGTTCGATATGTTCGTTGTACATAGATGTACCGACTTCGGTATGGACAAATCGCACACATTTGGTGACGGTGTTGTTACTGGTTACGGAACTATCGACGGAAGACTTATATATGTATTCGCTCAAGACTTTACTGTCTCGGCTGGGTCGCTTTCTAAAACTGTTGCTGAGAAAATCTGCAAAGTTATGGATATGGCTATGAGAGCTGGTGCGCCTTGCATCGGTCTTAATGACTCGGGTGGTGCACGTATCCAAGAGGGTATTAGCGCGCTTGCGGGTTACGGTGAAATTTTCCAAAGAAACGTTATGTCAAGTGGAGTAATTCCTCAAATCTCTGCTATCCTAGGGCCTTGCGCCGGTGGAGCAGTTTACTCGCCTGCACTTACTGACTTCACAATTATGAGAAAAGATACCTCTTATATGTTCCTTACTGGACCAAAAGTTGTGAAAACAGTTACTGGTGAAGATGTTACTCAAGAACAACTTGGTGGTGCTTCGGTTCATACTACTAAAAGTGGCGTTGCTCACTTTGGCGTTGAAACGGAAGATGAATGTATGACTCTTATCCGTCAACTTATCGGATACATACCTCAAAATAACCTTGAAGACGCGCCTCTTATGCCGTGTCAAGATGATATTAACAGAATCGAAGATTCGCTTAATGAAATCATCCCTGACAATCCGAACAAACCGTATGATATGTACACAGTTATTTCAACTATTGTTGATAACGGTGAGTTCCTTGAGTCACAATCTCAATGGGCTAAAAACATTATCACCGGATTTGCTCGTTTCAACGGACAAAGTGTTGGTATAGTTGCTTCGCAGCCTAAATATATGGCAGGAGTACTTGACATCAACGCATCGAGAAAAGCGGCAAGATTCATCAGATTCTGCGACGCCTTTAACATCCCTGTCGTTACACTTGTAGACGTTCCTGGATTCCTTCCTGGCACAGCGCAAGAGTATGGTGGCGTTATTGTACACGGTGCAAAACTTCTATTTGCTTACGCTGAGGCGACTGTCCCTAAAGTGACTATTACACTCAGAAAAGCCTATGGTGGAGCATATATCGTTATGTCTTCTAAACACCTTCGTGGTGACATTAACTACGCGTGGCCTGCTGCTGAAATTGCGGTTATGGGTGCTAGTGGTGCTGTTGAAGTTCTTTCGGCTAGAGATATCGCTGCGGCGGAAACTCCAGAAGCTAAAGCTAAAATCGTTGCTGAGAAAATTGCTGAGTACGAAGATAAATTCTCTAACCCTTATGTGGCTGCTAAATTCGGTTATATCGATGATGTTATCGAGCCTCGCAACACTAGATTTAGAGTTATTCGTGCGCTACAATCTCTTGCTAACAAGAAAGAGTTTAACCCAGCCAAAAAACACTCTAACATTCCTCTTTAATATATAGAGATACTATTATTATAATATAATTAAAAAATAATGAAAAAAACATTTTCAATTGTCGTTGCAATTTTTGCGGTGAGTATATGTTTTGCGCAAGGTCTTAATGATGTCAAAATCAATGAGCTTCTTGTGAAAAATGTATCGAGCACTACTGACGACCACTCAAACCACACACCTTGGATTGAGCTCTTCAATAGTGGATATACCTCTGCGAACCTTGCGGGGTCACAACTCACCTACATCTGTAACGGTGATACTACTAAATATCTTATTCCTAAAAGTGATAGCCGTACGGCTATCGCTCCACAGGGATATATTATGTTTTACGCGTCGGGAAGTACTAACAAAGGTACGTTCCACACTAACTTCGAAATGTCGTCTAACCCCCAACACAAATCGGCTACTATTATGCTGACAGACCAATCGGGGAACAGAATCATCGACTCGGTATCTTATGACCCTTCGGCACAACGTGCTGACGTGTCAATCGGACTCCTCGAAGTTGATGCAGATAGCAAAACTACTCAATTCGTTGAGCTTAAGGGTATTACACCCCTACAAAGCAATAATATGGACGAAAAAGTTTCTAAAGACGAAATTTTCAGAACCGAAGACCCTACTGGTATCAGTATGGCCGTTGTTGCTATGGCTGTTGTCTTTGTTGCACTTGCTGTGCTGTTTATCTTGTTTAAATTCACAGGATTAGGTATGCAAGCTCACGCACGCAAAAAAGATAAACCTAAAACTTCTGCGTCAGCCCTTGCTGCGAATATTCTTAAAGGCGAGAATTCGGACCTTTCGGGCGAACAAGTTGCGGCCA
This sequence comes from uncultured Rikenellaceae bacterium, assembly GCA_947037995.1. Taxonomy (GTDB): domain Bacteria; phylum Bacteroidota; class Bacteroidia; order Bacteroidales; family Rikenellaceae; genus Mucinivorans. The sequence continues at coordinate 947 of CAMQUV010000036.1, read as the reverse complement.
TTGCAATGGCACTCAACCTCTATTATACTGAAAAACACGATACTGAATCGGAAATTATCACGATTAATAGAGTCGCGAAACTCTACTCTCCTTGGAGCTCGAAAATTCATACGCTCACAAAAATTCCTAGACAATAATTTAAAAACATAATTTCTTAAACATAATAATATGAAAGATTATACTATCAATATCAACGGCAATCAATACGCTGTTTCAGTTCATAATGCTGAAGATTCATCGGCTACTGTTACAGTTAATGGTACCGAATTTCAAGTAGAACACCAGAACGTTACTGCTAAGAAATCTGCTGCTAACAAAGTAACAAAAACAATCACTCCTTCGGCTGCACCTGTTGCTGCTACGACTGCTGCAGCTCCGGCACCTGCTAACGCTGCGGGAAGAGTTATCTCTTCGCCACTTCCTGGAACTATCCTTTCGATTAACGTCAAAGAAGGTGATACAGTTAAAGCTGGTGACAGACTACTATTGCTCGAAGCTATGAAAATGGAAAATAATATTGACGCTGATAAAGACGGCGTTGTAACTAAAGTTCACGTTCAAACTGGAGACTCTGTTCTTGAGGGAGCTGCACTTGTTACACTACAATAATTATCATAGATTAACCCTATTTACTGAAAATAGAACCTAAATTTATATACGAAATGGATTTTATAATCGAAAACTTACAAACATTTTTCAGCTTCACTGGATTTGCTAATGCAACCTGGGGACATTTTGCGATGATTGTTATTGGACTGTTTTTTATATACTTAGGTATAGCCAAAAAATTCGAACCAATGCTACTTGTACCGATTGGATTCGGGATACTTGTGGGAAATATCCCATTCGTACCTGGATACCAAATTGGTGTTTATGAAGATGGCTCGGTCCTTAATTATCTCTATTTCGGAGTCCTCAAGGGAGTCTATCCGCCACTGATATTCCTC
>CAMQUV010000035.1 GCA_947037995.1 uncultured Rikenellaceae bacterium | reverse complement strand
TTGAGCAATCTGTATTGCTCGCCTCCGCAAGGGGAGGCTTTGGCTCGTAGGCTGATAGCTGCCGAAGTAGATTTACAGGGCATAGCCTGTAACTTGCTTTGGAATGCCGACAGGCAATTAAAAGGGGTCTGTGACCCCCCGAAAGGCAATCTTCAAGCGTTAGTTGCCATCGCCTATACCTGTTGTTTAGGTAGTGAGCACATTAATAGCGTATATTAATGTGGCGGTTTGGGAGTTGTGGGTCCCAAAAAACTACGATGCAATTTTTGAGCCGTACCGAAAAACAACTATTCTCTTTGCGCCACTTATTCCACTCGCGGCGCTGCATACTACTATTGAAAGTGTGACCTAAAATGGATATAAATTCCCGGCTGTCGGATAAATGCTTTGGCGTAATCGCAAAATGAACCTTCTGACGCGGATAATGGTCCTCGATTCGCTCAATCAAATCTTTGCGAGGGTTGCCCTTAACCACATTGCGCACAAAATCGTAAATCATCGGTGAGTGTATCCCGTGACCATTGTTGTGCTTGGATATGAAAAATCGCACCAAGCGCGAATGTAAATAATATATATTCATCGCTCTAATATGCTTTTTGCAGCCAATACAGCTGTAGAGATTGCCAATTGTATGTTGTATCCTCCAGTGTCGGAATCTATATCAAGAACCTCGCCGCAAAAATATAAACCCTCGTGCAATTTTGATTGCATACTCCCGGCCTCTACCTGAAGAGTGTCAATGCCACCTGCTGTGACGATTGCTTCGCCGAACCCTCCGTAGTCTGTCACACTAAAAGATAGACCCTTGAGTGTTGTCGCAAGAGTATCTATATCAACGTCACGAAACCTATTTAACGGCGATGTCAAAGAGATATTTAGAGCGGCCGAAATCTTCCTATGTAATGCACTTGGCGTCAATTTCTGTAACAATACCTTGAAACTAGCACTCTGCAAATTCTCTAACTCACGGTTAATCCTATTAACAATTTTAAGGTGTGAAAGTGCTGGTTTTAAGTCGATTTGTGCAATAACTTTATTGTTGTTGCAAATAGCATCAACAGCCAGTCTACTGAGTTGCAATGTCGCTGCTCCTGCTAAACCGCGGTCAGTAAAATCAACATCGCCAAAACGTTTATCAGCCTCTATGTTATTGATAAACAGCGCTATGCCTGTATTTTTTAATTCGATATCGGGGATTTGTTCGTTGATTCGAAGAGCAACAAGTGACGGGCGCACAGGTATTATATTGTGCCCCAAATTGTGAGCGAAACCATAGCCATCGCCCGTTGAACCTGTCTTTGGGTAGCTGACACCGCCCGTTGAGACGATGATATTTTTAGACTCATAAGTCTTGCCCGAGACACTAACCGAAAAGCCATTTTCAATCTTAATAATACTATCTACTTCGCTGTTACACTGTATTTTAGCTCCTTGCTTCTCAGCCCAAGTTGTGAGTCTTTGGGCTACATCTACTGCCGATTGTGATTTAGGGTAGACGCGTGCGCCGCGTTCGAGTGTTGTTGGGGCACCTATCTGTTCGAATAATGCGACAACAGCCTCACTGTCAAAGTTTTGGAGTGCTGGTTGAATGAAATCACTGTTCTGTGAACGTAGCTTCTCAAGGTGATTTTCAATGGGGGTCAAATTGGTGATATTACATCGCCCCTTGCCCGTAATACGCAACTTGCGTGCTGTTCTTTCCATTTTTTCGAATACTACAACATCTCTGCCTGACTGTGCTATTTTTCCGGCGGCAATTAGCCCTGAAACACCTGCCCCTATTATTATAGTATTATACATTTTGGAGCGCCTTTATTGATAACTGTACCCTGTTAGAGTCGGTTATATCGTTACTAAATTCGTCTATTTTAACAACTCCGCCCATCGAAACATTCTCGTTGCGATATACCATCTGACTGTGTGTCGTACTTCGCGCCGACATATGGAACTCTTGTGCGCCTGTAAATTGCGCTAGCTCGGCGATATTGGTTTCATTAACTCCGCACCCGGGCATTATTATGATACGATTAGCGGCCTGTGCGATAAGATTTTTGAGCGTCTCCTTACCCTCGGGAGCGGTAGCGCATTGACCCGAAGTCAGAACCCTGTCGAAGCCGAGTTCGATGAGCTCTTCGAGTGCCTTTTTTGAGTCTTTAGCTACGTCAAAAGCGCGGTGGAATGTGGTTGAAAGTCCTTCGCAAAAGCTCATCAGGGCTCTATTTTTCTCCATATCTATTTCACCTTCGGGCGTGAGGCACCCAAATACAACGCCATCCGCTCCAATGTTTTTAGCAGCCTGGATGTCGTGAATCATTGCCTGAATTTCGTTGTCGTTGTATAGAAAATCCCCGCTTCGTGGTCGGATAATTATATTCAATTTTATTTGTATGTTATGCCTAGCGGTTATCATCTCGCCAAAGCTGGGGGTGGTTCCGCCCTCAGGAATTCCTGCACATAATTCGACGCGAAAAGCGCCACCTTTTTGTGCTTCGATGCAACTCTTTGTTGAGTTGGCGCACACTTCGATAATCGGATTTACCATTTGTATTCTATATTAAGTGAGTTTTTATTGCCTTTTGCATCCTCTAATTCTACTCTTACGTTGTGGGTCTGAGGAGCGAGTTTGCGGACTATATTGATGAAAAGTCTGCCGTATTTTGAATCGTATTCGCCGATAACCCATTTCCCATCGACATAAACATTGTATTTTTTTATGGCCGAAAGATTGTCGCTTATGTGAAAGCGAAGTTCGTCGGTGTTAATAATCCTGCCCTCTGCAAATACTGGGCGTATCCTTGGGGGGATAGTGTCGTAGGTAATCACGAACTGACCCAAATCGCGCGTCTTGAACGATATTTCGCCAAAACGATAATGCGATACGCAAGTCGCTAGGTATTTTCCAACTTTACGCCCCACGAGTAACTTATCCTGAAGCTCGAACGGTATCAATTTCTTGATTTTTACATATATATTGTTCTGTAAAGCGGTCTTGTTCGACCCAATTGTTAGCGTACTATCGGTCTTGCGAACCTCTAAAATTTCGTTTTGATAGAGCGAGCGTCCCGGTATAGAAATCTCCGTGTCGGTACGGATAATGCGGTTGTCTTTGGTGCAGTTGGCCACAATGTAATCTTCGGGAAGCGTTGCGCGGGTGCGGATTATTGGCGATTTTGCGACAGTGAAACGATGGGTCGATGAGTTGGCGTTATCGTCGAATAGGGTAGTGCTAATTTTCTGGATAGTATCTGCCGGAGAGATTAGCCCTCTGTCTGTCACATTGTCGTATATCTCGAGCAAATTGTTGGGCGAAACATAGCTGCGCAGTACGTGTTTTCGGCTGGCTTTATGTTCGTCATACTGTATCAGGGCGTTCAGATACCTCGACGTCGCGTAGTTTATTTTGTCGATTTTGAAGCTAAAATTAGTCTTGCCTCCAATTTTTTGGTCCATCCCATAAATTCCCATAGTGTTCGTCCGACCGTCCTTATAGTCAATGAGTTCGTAGGCTAAATAGCTCTTATTTGAGATTTTAATAGTGTCTTTAAACGGTGCCTCGATTATCTGAGTAAGTGTAAATGTCGGTAGGTTCTGAATCGTATCGCATTGATATACTAATACTTTGTAGAGCGTTGGGGCTATCTTGTCGGGTACGTGGTAGTATTTTTTGGTAAGTAGATTGAGTGGGCTGTTGTGTTGGTCTCTAATCTCGAGGTGAAGGTGGGGCCCCATCGACGAACCAGTGTTGCCCATATACGCTATGTGCTCTCCTTTGTGTACGGTGAGGGCGTCTTTGGGCGGGTATAGGTTTATGGCGAATGATTTGCGTTTAATCTGTTGATTTTCAGTATATTGTTGCAGTTTTGCGTTGAACCCATCAAGGTGTGCGTAGACTGAAGTTGCGCCGTTTGGATGTTTGATATAGAGTGCTTTGCCGTAGCCACCAGGCGAGATTGATATGCGCGAAACATACCCTTCTTTGACAGCGTAGATGTTTGCTTTAGCGCCGCGGAGGGATTTCAAATCAATTCCGCTATGGAAGTGGTTGGAGCGTATTTCGCCCACGTTACCTGCCAGTACAATTGTGTAGTCAATCGGGCTTTGGTATTGTGCCTGAGAGGCGTAAGTAGATAATAGTGTGAGTATTAGGGTGATTGATAATTTAATTTTCATTAGTGAGGATTTTGTCGAGTGCGCGGTTAATATGTTCGAATGAGTAGCCTCGTGTATATGCCCACTGTGCTAGTTTTTGGCGTTTTTGGTAGTCGTTTTGAGCGTTGACCTTAGGCTCTTTTTTCTGGAGCAGCTCGATAAGTGTATCTAGGCTATTGCCTTGGTCGAAATCGCTGTTTTCAAAGCCCTGTTCGATAGTCTCCTTGTCGACGCCTTTCATTATAAGGTTGGTTATGATTTTGGATTTCCCCCACTTATAAAAATTGACTTTATCGTTTATATACATAGTAGTGTAGCGCAATTCGTCAAGGAATTTTTCGCGCTCCAGTTCGCTCAGAATCTCTTCGTGAAATTTCTCCTCCACGTTCCACCGTTTCAACGATTCAACGCAAGTTTTGCGTGTCCGCTCTTGTCGTGAGCACATCCATTTGAGGGTGGTGAGTGCCTTTTCGGGCGTCTTTGTTATCTGTTCTATCTTTTTATCCCACATACTATTCTGTCTTTATTGTTAAAATCTTTTATTATTCTTATGTCTTCAAAACCCTGCTGTTCAAGTAATTGTGCTGTTTCGGTGCCATAGTCTTCGTTGATTTCAAAGTAGAGCGCACCCGATTTCTCCAGAGTATCGGCGCACAGTTCGGCTATGCGTCTGTAAAAAATTAGAGGGTCGTTATCATCTACATACAGAGCCTTGTCGGGTTCGTGTAGGGTGACATTTGGGTGCATCACTTTTTTCTGTTCAAACGTTACGTATGGTGGGTTGCTCACTATAATATCATAGGTTTGTTTGGGTGCGAATTTCAGTATATCGGCCTCTATAAATTCGATTTCTGCGCCCAGTTTTACGGCATTATTTCGGGCAATTTGGAGCGTGTCGGGGTCGATGTCTATGGCGGTGACTATTGAATTTTCGAGTTCTAGGTTTAGCGTTATCGCTATCGCGGCTGTTCCCGTGCCGATATCTAGTATTGTTAATGGGGTAGTGCGCGATGGTGATTTTGAGCCGAACTCTTTGATTATTAGTTCTACCAGCTCTTCGGTTTCGGGGCGTGGGATGAGGGTCTTGTTTGTGACGCTGAAATTTCGTCCCATAAATTCCTCAAAACCTATAATATGTTGAATTGGGGTGTGTTCGAGTAGTAGGGCTAAATCTTCTTCGAGCTCCTTTTGGTGTTCGAAAATGGTGTCGCCTTCGGTTATTATTTGTATTTGTGAGATGCTGTATTTATCTGACCACAAGCGCCTTGCGATAGCTTGGGCTTCGCTTTTTTCGTACGCTGCCTGGAGATGTTGGCTGAGGTGCTGGTATGCTTTTTTGATTGTCATTGATACTTTTATTCGATTTATTTGTACAAAAATAATACATTTGTAGTTATGAATGAAACAAAATTTATGAAAAGAGCTTTGCAACTTGCAAAACTTGGTGAAGCAGAAGCCGCGCCGAACCCTATGGTGGGTGCTGTAATCGTCTGCGATGGTGTGATAATCGGTGAGGGTTTTCATCAGAAATGCGGCGGCCCACACGCCGAAGTCAATGCCGTTAATTCGGTGTTAGACAAAGAGTTACTTGCTAAATCTACTATATACGTGACGCTAGAGCCCTGTTCGCACTGGGGGAAAACTCCCCCCTGTGCTGACCTGATTATTGACTCAAAAATAAAAAAAGTGGTGATAGGGACAATTGACCCATTTTCACAAGTTAGTGGTCGAGGTGTGCAAAAACTTAAAGACGCTGGAATTGAGGTCATAACCGGTGTACTTGAGGATGAATGCGTCAGTCTAAATGCTGCTTTTTTTACGTTCCACACAAAAAAACGCCCTTACATAATTCTGAAATGGGCGCAAAGTAGCGATGGTTATATCGGTGCGAAAATACCTTCGAGCAAGCCTCTATGGTTCACCAATTATGCCTGTCGTGTGTTGGTGCATAAGCAGCGCGCTCATTCGGGTGCTGTGATGGTGGGTAGTGATACTGTTGTGAGTGATAATCCTGAGTTGACAGTACGTGCCTTTGTTGGTAAAAACCCACTGAGAGTCACCATTGACAGGGATTTGAAATTATCAGACAGCTTCAACTTTTTTGACAACCAAGCCCCATCATTGCTCTTTACGTCGCCCCAGAATCTCGAAAATGCACAGAAAAAACACCCCAACACAAAAATATTGCCTATTACTAGCTCTATGGGCTCACAACTACCTGTGCAGCAAGTGGTTGATTCTTTATACACGTCAGGCGTACAGTCTTTAATTGTTGAGGGAGGTGCAAAGTTATTGGGTGAATTTATCACGGCTGGGTTGTGGGATGCGGCGTACATATACACTGGAGCTAAGACTTTGGCGGAGGTTGCCCAGGGTGAGCAGATTAGCGATAGAGTTGCCGCCCCTAGGCTCTCAACAAAAAACTGTAAAGTTTTTCATACAAATATTGAACATATAGCTCTTGAAATTGTGTTAATCTCATAATTTTCTTATCTTTGTTAGATAATTATTATTTATCAATTTAAACAAATACCACTATGAGGAGAATATTTACACTTATTTCAGTTATTATTTTATCGACATCTTTCAGTGTTGCTAGCATTGCATCAAACTCTAACCCACCCGAGAAAGTTAAAATGACTAAAGAGGAAAAAGCACTTTTGAAAGAGCAACAAGCGGAGCAAAAAAAAGCTGATAAAAAAGCCGAACAAGAAGCTAAACGTGCCGCGAGACTCGCCGATGCTCCCACTTTTGAAGAGTTTATGCTCGAATATGAGCCAGTTAAAATTTGTGGTGTCGAATCAGTTGACCTTTTCTGCGCGCAAGCCGAAACTATGCTTATGAGCTACAAAACTATTAATGATAGCATTAACTTTATTAAAATCGAAGTAGTGCAAATTCCCGACGCTGGCGATGGAGTGACTTCGGAAGTGAAAATCACCGACGGTAACGGTAACCCTAGAACCCAAAAAGCAACTAACCTTAAATGGGCCGAAATTTCAGCCCGATTCGCCCTCTTCGGAGTTGATTGCGCACTACTTGTTGTGTCGGGCGCTAGCGCTGTTGTTGACCTGTCGCTTGACCCGACTAACCTGCTTAACGGCTCTATCAAACAACTCAAAAAATCTATGGCAGCCCTTAAAATGCTTACTATCGAAATAGATAGAACGACTCCTATACTCAGCCAACAACGTGAATTGCTTAAATCTGTTGAAGAAAACTAAATTATTAATTGAACTGAGTATGAATAGAGCCCGAAAATTATTTGCCCTTATTGCCCTTATTGCTTTTACTGCTGTATCTGGCGATGCTATTGCGCAGCAAACTACTCTGATGGACCATAGGCCTACTATTGCTGTGCCGTTGACCAAATCGCAGACCGAAACGCACCAGAAATATCTTGCGCCGATTACACTCAAACTGACCGAAGTGCTCAGAGAATCCAAAAGATTTATCGTTGTTAGTAGAACGGATGAAGATGTTATGGCGGAACGGAATTTTCAGCAAAATGAAGAGTTCCTAGATAGAAAACTTGATGCCAAATCTAATGACGAAATTGACGATATGGCCGGTGATGAGAGCAACCTTAAAACTATTACTACGCAAGTACTCGAAAATGGTGACGTTGTGTTTTTTGGTGCCGAATATATCCTTGTATCTGAAGTTAGGAAATTGGACCTCGTGAGAATCAAAAATCACGATAATACTGTTGCTGGCTATAAAGCCCTGATTGGACTGCAACTCTCTGTGAATAATACCGCTACGAATACGATTGTTAATGCACAAGGGTTTCAAAGCCTACCCAATAAAACGCCTATGTTCTCGCCACAAAGAGCCATGGACGAAGCGCTGCTGTCGCTCCAAAATCAATTCAAATTTTACTTCCTTAGAGCGTTTCCGCTTACCTGTAATATCGTGAAAATGATTGGCAAAGATGTGATGATAGACCTCGGACAACAACACGGTGTCTCCAAAGGGCAGACTTTTACGGTGTTTTATGAAGATGGATTTGGTGATGAGAAATTTGATGTCCAAATTGGTGAAATTAAAATCAAAGCCGTCAACTCGGCAAACTTCTCGCAATGCGCTATTACGCAAGGCAAAAATGAAATTATTCAACACTTCTCGCAGGCCGATAAAA
>CAMQUV010000034.1 GCA_947037995.1 uncultured Rikenellaceae bacterium | reverse complement strand
AGTTCGGAGTGGACAGAATCACTGTTGGAGTTATTGGAGTTGGCGGTGTGTGTGTATGTGTATGTATATATGTAAAAAAGACAGCACCTCCATCCTAGATTAGGACAGAGGTGCCGATATAATAATTTCATTTAATACGCTAGATAGTTCTAGTGTTATTATTTAAATTATTTAGTAGCCATATGGCAGATAAGTTCAACAACTTTGTTAGAGTAACCCCATTCGTTGTCATACCAAGAAACTAGTTTCACGAAGTTACCGTTAAGAGCGATACCTGCTTTTTCGTCAAAGACAGAAGTTCTAGCTTCGCCGATAAAGTCAGAAGAAACAACATCTTCGTTAGTGTAACCAAGGATTCCTTTAAGTTCGCCTTCAGAAGCTTCTTTAAGCGCAGCACATATTTCAGCGTAGCTAGCAGTTTTTTCGATACGGCAAGTAAGGTCAACAACAGAAACGTCAAGAGTAGGAACGCGGAACGCCATACCAGTAAGTTTACCGTTAAGTTCAGGAATAACAATACCCACAGCTTTGGCAGCACCAGTAGAAGAAGGTATGATATTATTAGCAGCAGCACGTCCGCCTCTCCAGTCTTTCGCAGAAGGACCATCGACAGTTTTTTGTGTAGCAGTAGTAGCGTGAACAGTAGTCATAAGACCTTCAACGATACCGAATTTGTCGTTAATAACTTTAGCAAGTGGTGCAAGACAGTTAGTAGTACACGAAGCGTTAGAAACGATAGTTTCGCCGTTATAGTTTTTGTGGTTAACACCCATAACGAACATAGGCGTAGTGTCTTTAGAAGGAGCTGACATAACAACTCTTTTGGCACCTGCTTGGATATGTTTTTCGGCAGTTTCTTTTGTAAGGAAAAGACCAGTTGATTCAACTACGTATTCCGCAGCTACTTCGTTCCATTTAAGGTTTGCAGGGTCTCTTTCGGCAGTAACACGGATAACGTTACCGTTAACGACAAGGTTACCATCTTTTACGTCAACTGTTCCGTTGAAGCGACCGTGTACGCTATCATATTTAAGCATATATACCATATACTCAACAGTGATAAGGTCGTTAATTCCAACGATTTGAACGTTGTCGTTGTTCATTGCGGCGCGGAAAACAAGGCGTCCGATACGGCCAAAGCCGTTAATACCTACTTTAATTTTAGACATTGTAGTGTTTTTTTGTTTAATTATTGATTAATGTATTTGTTGTTGTTTTTGCTCAAACTGCTAGTCATTAGATGACAACGGGTTGAGAGGGCAAAGATAAGAAAAAAATTTTATATTTCTTCGTCAATTAAATAATTATTTCTAATAGATGAATTTCTGTTTAGCATTTCGCCCAAGAAACCCGCAAGAAATAGCTGCGAACCTATTATACCGCTCGTTAAAGCCATAAAAAATAAAGGTTGGTCGGTCACAGAGCGTGCAACTTCGCCGTCGGCTTGTAGCATTAGTTTCTGTGTTATCAATATAATAGTAATAACGAAACTCCCCAAAATCATAAGTGTTCCCAGAGTGCTGAAAAGATACATCGGGCGGCGGCCGAACTTGGTAGAGAACATTACAGAGAGTAAATCTATGTAACCTTTGAGCATACGCTCTATCCCGAATTTTGATTTGCCATATTTACGAGGGTTGTGCTCAACCACTTTCTCAGTGATTCTATTGAACCCCGCTTTCTTAGCCAAAATGGGAATATACCTGTGCATCTCGCCATAAACCTCGATGGACTTAATGACTTTTTTGCGATATGACTTCAACCCACAGTTGAAATCGTGGATTTTAATGCCACTAGCGATTCTCGCCGTTCTATTGAATAATTTACTTGGCAGAGTCTTCCCAATTGGGTCGTGGCGGCAATGTTTCCAGCCCGAGACTAAGTCATATTTATCCTCTTTAATCATACGGTATAGCTCCGGGATTTCGTCTGGTGAGTCTTGCAGGTCGGCGTCCATCGTAATAACGACATCGCCCTGTGCTTTTTCGAACCCTACGAACAGCGCCGGCGACTTACCGTAGTTGCGTCTGAACTGTATGGCGCGTATGTTGGGGTTGATTTTCTTCAGCTCAACAATTACATCCCACGAACCATCGTTCGAGCCATCGTCGATAAATATCATCTCGTACGAGAATTTATTTTCGTTCATTACTCTCTCCACCCATTCATTCAACTCGGGTAGAGATTCCTCCTCATTATACAAGGGGATTACAAGTGATATATCAATTTGGCTCATTTTCTTTACTTATTTATATAATAGAGTACTAAGTTGTTCTATTAAAGATTATTCGGCTTTTGTGGCAGGCACAAGTTTTGTAGCAGCAATGGTTGGTCTTTCGAATCCTTCTTTTTGTGCTTTTTCGGTCATTCTCTCGATACGTTTTTCGAGACCTGGGTGTGTAGAGAACAGTTGTTGCACAGCGTTGCCTTCGTCGGCACCCATTTCATCCATCATTTTTTTGAGTTTTTCGAATGATTGCGCCATAGCCCAAGGGTTTTCGTTATGTGATTTTAGGAAGTTATATCCATACTCATCAGCAGCGTGCTCTTGTTTTTGAGAAAAAGTTGAATTGGTAATCGCTTCGCCAAGGTCGCCAAGTTGCGAGTCCGACAATTGTGCAGTCACACCACCTGCGGCGCTAGCGCCTTCACGTAGTGCGGATGCTAGTAGTGCTGTGCGGAACGCATCTTTGCTATCCGAGTTTTTGATGTGTCCGATTTCGTGTCCAATAACACCAAGAATTTCTTGGTCACTCATTATTTCCATAAGTCCAGCGCACACTCTAATGCTACCATCAGCGCAAGCAAAAGCATTGACGTCAATTACTCTGTATGCTTTAATGTTAATATCCTTATCAACAATGTTTTTAGTTATGTTAGCCAATCTAGTAGCATACGGGCATTCGCCTTCGCAAAGAGGATTATTAGCGTCCATCCATTGGATATATTCTGCGACATATTCTGCCATTTGCACATCTGTAATAGTAGCGGCCTTCACCACTTTAGTACCTGCGCCGACAGCTTTCTTGAGGTTGAACTGCGCGTACGAAGTGTTGATTGTTGCGACTGCCATTACGGCAACCAATAGAAGTAGTTTTTTCATTGTTTTTGTTTATTGTTTTTGTTTATTGTTTTTGTTTAAAGGTAATCAATTGTAGTTGGGGCTTTTTTAACTGCAATAGAGGTGAACAGCGCCACCAATAGTCCCCAGAATCCGTATCCAATGACACCAGTAATAATGCTCATAATGAAACCCGTTGAGGCCGAAAGCATAATCGTTATAGCGTCCGAAAGTTCGTCTGTTTGTTGCGCTTCAGGCACTTGCTGTAGTGTATATTCTGCCATTACTTTTATATAGTTAGGGTCGATAACATTATAAAGCAACCAGATAGCCAGTCCAACGATAAGACCCGCTATTAGTGAGGTTAGAACCGCTGTACCGAGTGCTGAGCCATAACCATAGCCAGCTCCTGGTTTATATTGTTCAATCATTTCGCTCTCCGCTTTACCCATCCATATAAACACTCCTGCTACTGACACTACACTAATTAATATTCCAAGTGCTGGTGGTAGTTGTATATTGAACGCCCACGCTCCATAGGCAACGAGGATGTTAATCAGCGCAATTATTGCCGCCGCTGTTAGCATTAATTGAAATTTAGATTTTTTGTATAATTTTCCTGCTTCCATTTGGTTTGTTTTTTTTAATAATTAATTAATAAAATAACGAGCTATTTAAGTAAGCCGTTATGGGTTTATATGTTTGTTATTACATTTCAAATTGCGCTCTGCCCTGTCGTACGATTTCGGGTTCTTCGCCGACGCAGTCAACTATTGTAGAGGCGTAATTGTCGCCCATTCCGCCATCGATAACTGCATCGAGAGCTGTGTACTCCTCGTGAATTAGGGTTGGGTCGGTGATATATTCTTCGTCTATGTTGTCAAGTCTAACCGATGTTGTAACCAGCGGCACTCCCAATTCCTTAACAATTGCAAGCGCAATGGCGTTATTAGGGATTCTTATTCCGACAGTTTTGCGTCCTTGCAGCACTTTTTCGGGCGTGCGTTTTGAGCTATGTAATATAAAGGTGAAACTGCCCGGGAGGTTGTGTTTCAGTAGTTTAAATGTGCTATTGTCGACCTTCGCATAGTCAGCAATATTAGCCAAATCAGCGCACACAATCGACATCAGCGTGGTTTTCTTGCCTTTAATATCTCTCAATTTTTCGATTGCTTTGGGTTGATTAATCGAACACCCAAAGGCATAAACTGTGTCGGTGGGGTAAGCTATAACGCCGCCTCGCTCTAATATATCGACCACTTGGTGTATATTCTTAGGGTTGGGGTTCTCGGGGAAGATTTTAATTAGCATCTCTTAATTTCTGTAGATTACTTTAATAAAATAGGTAAATGTTTAATAAATATCCACAAAGATAAGAAAATAAAAACCATTATTGAAATGGTTTTTTTGCGCTTTGCCTTTATTACACTAAATTTGCACTCTCAACCATTTTGTTTACACCCCAAAAAAATATAAATATCACTATGAGTATGGATTTCACAATAGAGGCGACTGACCCTAAATCATCTGCTAGAGCTGCTACTTTCACCACCGACCACGGGAATGTGCAAACACCAATTTTTATGCCCGTGGGGACTGTGGGCTCTGTAAAAGGGGTGTTCCACCGTGACCTAAAAGACGATATTAACGCGCAAATTATACTCGGAAACACATATCACCTATACCTCAGACCGGGGCTCGAAACTATCCTGCAAGCAGGAGGGCTTCACAAATTCTCGGCTTGGGACAAACCAATACTTACCGATAGCGGCGGCTTTCAGGTGTTCTCACTGGCCGATATGCGCAAAATTACCGAGGAAGGCTGTAAGTTCTCGTCGCATATCGACGGCTCAAAACACCTCTTTACCCCCGAAAATGTAATCGATACGCAAAGAATTATTGGCGCCGATATTATGATGGCTTTCGACGAATGCCCCCCTGGGACTGCTCCATATGACTACGCTTCGAAGTCACTCGACCTAACCTGCAGGTGGCTCGACAGATGTTTTGAGCAATATGCCAAAACCAGCTGCCCACACGGACATTACCAGTCACTATTCCCTATTGTTCAAGGCGTTACATACAAAGACCTTAGACAAAAGGCCGCCAAATACGTGCAGAATTTTGATGCTGACGGATATGCCATAGGAGGGCTCGCAGTAGGTGAACCGGCTCCGATTATGTACGAAATGATTGAGTACGTAAACGAAGTTCTACCCACCGATAAGCCTAGATACCTAATGGGAGTGGGCACACCTATCAACTTGCTCGAGGCAATCGAACGCGGTGTGGATATGTTTGACTGTGTTATGCCGAGCAGAAACGCGCGAAACGGGATGCTATTTACCTCGGAAGGGACAATAAATATTCGCAACAAGAAATGGGAGCGCGATTTTAGCCCAATCGACCCGAACGGGACATCGTGGGTTGATACGACATATACAAAAGCGTATCTCAAACACCTTAATGCAGCAGGGGAAATGCTCGCAGCGCAAATTTCAACACTGCATAACCTGGCCTTTTACCTTTGGCTAGTGGGCGAAGCGCGCAAACATATAATCGCGGGGGACTTTACCCCGTGGAAAGCAGAAATGGTCGAAAAACTTGGACGTAGACTCTAACGCCTCGCTCAACTAATCCTCGATTTCATACAAACGCCCCTGATAAGTGGCGCGCTCTTTCATACGCTTTTCGAGCAGCTGCCACAGCCGCTCATTGCGCACCAAACCCCACGGATGACCAGCGTGGTAACGAGGGGGTGACTCACCTGCGAAGCGCTCGATTATCAAATCACCACGCAAACGCTCGAAAATATCTACCATCAAATCGATATACTCTTCCAATTCAAAAAATTGGTACTTCTCAGGGTGTAGATTATAGTCTCGCTCCATTGCTGTGCCCTTGAATATCTGCAACTGGTGGAACTTTATAGTCGTCAGAGGCAGCGAATTTATCACCGCACACTGCTCGATATGCATCTGACGAGACTCGCCCGGAAGACCCAAAATAAAATGTGCCCCACAATGTATTCCATATTTTGCCGTGAGCTCTATTGCCTCCCGAGCAGTCTGGAAATTGTGGCCGCGGTTTATCTCGGTCAACGTGCTGTCAAAAATCGATTCTACACCATACTCTACTGTAATATAGTGACTCTTAGATAGTTGTGCCAAATACTCGAGCTTTTCGGCATCAATACAATCTGGGCGCGTCCCTATGATTAGACCTATAACAAGTGGGTGGTCGAGTGCCTCTTGATAGATTTTTTTGAGCTCTTCGAGAGGTTTATATGTGTTGGAAAACGCCTGGAAATACGCCAAATATTGAGACGACCGAGCATAGCGGCGCGAATGAAATTCGATACCCTCATCAATCTGTTGGGTGATGCTCTTTTGCGGAGAACAATACGAGGGATTGAAAGCCTCGTTCAAACAGAAAGTGCAGCCTCCAGTCGATATGCTACCATCGCGGTTAGGGCAAGTAAAACCTGCATTGAGCGTCACTTTCTGGACGCGCTGACCAAACAGTTTCTTGAAATGATTGGCATAAGAATTATATAGAGGTGTAGTTTGCATCGGATAATTAGTTTGTGTGAAATACATTTTTCCACGATTGTTTTACGCGTTTGTATGATTGTGTGCCGTACTCTTCGCCCTCAAATGAGGACTCGAAATCTTCTAGCGCCTGGTGAAGTAGTTTCTGCATTGCCGCTAATTTGGCAGGTTGCTCGCTAGCAATATTGTTAGATTCCTCCTCGTCTTTGGCGAGGTTATAGAGTTCGTAAACTCCGTTTTTATAGTATAGTTTAAAGTTATTATCTATAATTGCCGCTTGGTTGTCCGAGCAGAAAACAATAGGTTTTGTACGGTGTTTGGCGTTCTTTGTCAGGGCTGGCATTAGCGATTCGCCATCGAGTTTTTGCTCTACGGTTATGTTTAATATGTCGGCCAGCGTAGGCAGGTAATCCGAGGTAACCCCCGGGCTTGAAGTGCGTTGATTTGGGCGGATTCGTTGCGGCCAAACGGCTAACGCGGGGACACGGATGCCGCCCTCGTAGAGCGAGCGTTTGCGTTCTTTAAGCAAATTCGATGTGCCCGGGGTGCCTATCTCGGGGCCATTGTCGCTACAAAAAAATAGCAGCGTATTATCATACACGCCAATAGCTTTGAGGTAGTTGACTAAGCGGCCGACCTGCTCGTCCATTGCAGTGATACAGCCATAATAATTGCGCTCTTCCAAACTATAATCCTTATAGATTGCACTATGGTCAGGCCCAGCCACACAGGGCAAATGGGGCGTGTGGAACCATATTGTGCTAAGGAACGGTTGCTGGTTTTTCACAGCCTTGTCGATATATGGTAATACCCTATCCATTGTTACTCGAGAGTTATCGCCAGCGAGGTTATCGGTGACTTTATTACCCTTAAAATCCCAGTAATATGTGCCGTATATCCTTGTGCTGTCACCTGATTGCAGGTAATCCCAAAAGCGATTATTGTTTTTAAAGGGGGCAATCATTGGGTCGTAGGTGGGTATTTTTGATTCGGTAACGAACGCTTCGTCATAGCCGTGTTGTGATGGCGGATTGAGCAGTTCGGGGTGCTTTTTGCCCCCTCTATTTGCATCGCTAATTTGGTCTGTTAGGGTTCCGAGGTGCCATTTTCCGAAGTGTCCAGAGGTGTAGCCTTGTTGTTTGAGCAGTTCGGGTATAGTAGTCTCTTCGGGGCGTAATATCCCTACATTTGCGTGAAACACTCCCGTTCGGAACGGATGGCGACCAGTCAAAACACTAGCGCGGGTAGGCGATGATACGGGCGCGGCTGCATAAAACCTGTCCATAACGATTCCCTCTGCCGCCAATTTATCGAGATGAGGCGTTTGTATGATTTTATTGCCGTTAAACCCCACGTCGGCCCAGCCAAGGTCGTCGCACATTATTAGTATAACATTTGGTTTGGCTGTTGATTGTGCCACAGCTGGAATTATAGGTAAAGCAAGCAGGGCGGCGGTAAGGAGGGGCGTTTGTTTCATATTATTAGTTCGAATCGGGGGTTTTAGATTTACAAATATAGCCTATTTTGTCAATTAATCTATCAAGAGTTTCATCATAAAAAGTTTTTAACACGCCCCCAAGGAATCAGAAACATATCCACCCACGGAGCCACTGGTGCACCCACTATCGCCACGCAAACTGTAATAGTACTATAAAAGGAGGCTCTGCATACCTACACGCCTATAGCGAAG
>CAMQUV010000033.1 GCA_947037995.1 uncultured Rikenellaceae bacterium | reverse complement strand
CACAAAAACCTATGAAACAATGGCTCCTCAGAGTCACGGCCTATGCCGAAAGATTGCTCCAAGACCTCGATAATGTGGAGTGGAGCGATAGCCTTAAAGAAATTCAACGTAACTGGATTGGACGCTCTCAAGGCGCCACTATGTTCTTCCCAATTGAGGGGCAAAATGAACTTCTCGAAATCTTTACAACTCGTGCTGATACTGTCTTTGGTGCTACCTTTATGGTGATGGCACCGGAACATCCGTGGATTCAGAAAATCACTACTGCACAGTGTAAAACCGAAGTTGAGGAGTATATAAAACAAACGCAAAAAAGGTCCGAACGTGAAAGAATTGCTGATACCAAAAATGTTAGCGGATGCTTTACTGGTGCCTATGCAATCAACCCGTTTAATGGTGCTAAAATTCCTATATATATAAGTGAATACGTCCTCGCGGGGTATGGTACTGGAGCTATTATGGCTGTGCCGGCTCACGATAGTAGAGATTATGCCTTCGCTAAACACTTTCAATTACCTATTGTGCCCATCATTGAGTGCGATGTGACGAACGAAAGCTATGATGCCAAAAATGGCGTGCTTATTAACTCAGATTTCCTTACGGGACTGGAGGTTAAGGAGGCCATTGAGCTGATGAAGAAAACTATTGAAGCCAAAAAAATCGGCTTTACAACCGTTAATTATAGACTGAGAGATGCAATTTTTAGCCGCCAGAGATACTGGGGCGAACCGATACCGGTTTGCTATAAAAATGGCGTGCCGCAACTTATTGACCTTAGTACGTTGCCGTTGGAATTACCACAAATCAAAGATTTTTCGCCTACAACTGACGGACAACCGCCACTTGCTCGAGTTGATAATTGGCAGACTAAAGAAGGATATCCTATCGAAACTTCGACTATGCCTGGGTTTGCAGGCTCCTCTGCATACTATTTGAGATATATGGACCCAACTAATAACGACCAACTCGTAAGCAAAGAAGCTAATGAATATTGGGATAACGTTGACCTGTATGTTGGTGGTATCGAACACGCAACGGGGCACCTGATTTACTCGAGATTCTGGAATAAATTTCTCTTTGACACGGGGCATATTTGTAATGATGAACCATTCAAAAAATTGATTAATCAAGGGATGATTCAAGGGCGCTCTAATTTTGTATATAGAATTAAGGGTACGAATAAATTTGTATCTGCTACGCTAAAAGGTGATTTCGATACGCAAGAAATTCACGTCGATGTTAATATCGTGAAGAATGATGTGCTTGACACTGAGGCGTTTAGAAATTGGATTCCTGAATATAAGGATGCCGAATTTGTGCTCGATAACTGGAAATATACCTGCGGATGGGCTGTTGAGAAAATGAGTAAATCAATGTATAATGTTGTTAATCCTGATGTTATTATTGATAATTATGGCGCTGATACACTCAGGATGTACGAAATGTTTCTTGGACCTCTCGAGCAAAGTAAACCGTGGGATACTAATGGGATTGATGGTGTGCATAAGTTTTTGAAGAGATTATGCAGATTAATGCTGAATGTAACGGATAACGAACCAACTCCTGAGGAGCTGAAAACGTTGCATAAAACTATCAAAAAAGTCAGTGATGATATAGAGAATTTCTCGTTCAATACTGCTGTTAGTGCTTTTATGATTTGTCTGAATGAGCTCTCATCTGGTAAGAGTATTGCCAAATCAACGATGAAACAACTGATTGTACTGATTGCACCGTTTGCACCGCACACAGCGAGTGAATTGTGGGAGCAATTGGGCGAAAAATCGTTCGTGATTAATGAGTCGTACCCTACGTTCAACCCTGAATATCTTGTCGAAAGTGAATTCGAATATCCGGTCTCAATTAATGGTAAAATGAGATTCAAAATCAAATTTGCTACGACTGAACTCCCTGCGAATATCCAAAAAGAAATTCAACTAGACTCGCAAACACTTAAATATACTGACGGCAAAGACATTAAAAAAGTCATTGTCGTGCCAAATAAGATTATTAATATTGTTGTTTAACAATATTAATAATCACCTGAATTAACTAATTAATAATTTCAATTAAAAATTACCCCTATGAATTTTAAAACACTGGGAAAGAATCAACCTTTAGATACTATCATTAAGGAATATGGCTTAATAACGCTAGGATTACTGTTCTATTCGTTCGCATTTACACAGCTCCTTATTCCTGCCAAAACTGTCCCTGGAGGCTCCGGAGGTATAGCTTCGCTAGCTTATTTTGCCCTAGGCTCGCCTAAAGACATATTTTTACTTAGTTTTGGGCTGGTTTATTTCTATGTCAATGCAACGCTAGTTATACTCGGAATGATTATTCTTGGACCAAAATTTGGAATTAAAACTATCTACGCAATTTTGGTAAATACGCTTTTCATATCACTTATGGACAAGTATATACCTGCCGGTATATTAGGACTCGATGCGGATAGTGATAAATTACTTATGGTTATACTGGGGGGGGCAATCGCTGCCGTTGGTATTGCTACCTGCTTCCGACAAGGTGGTAGTAGCGGTGGTACAGATATTATCGCTATGATTGTTAATAAATATAGAAATATATCGCTGGGGAAAGTTATTCTCATCTGCGATTTAGTGATTGTAACCAGTTCAGTACTAGTTTTTGGCGAAGTGAAACCTGCTATATATGGATTTGTAACTATGGGAGTTGTGAGCTATACTATCGATATGATAATGTCGGGTAGTAAACAATCATTCCAACTCTTTGTGTTCTCACCAAAATATCAGGAAATTGGAAAAAGAGTGATTGAAGAGGCGCATAGAGGTGTAACATATCTCGACGCAGTGGGCGGATATACGGAGCAGCCTCAAAAAGTTGTCCTTATTATATGCCGAAAAACTGAAATTACTAAAGTATATCACATTATTCGTGACGTTGACCCGCAAGCCTTCATCTCGAGTGCTAATGTTAGCGGTGTCTATGGTCAGGGATTTGAAACACTCATAGCCAAAAAACAAAAACAGAACTCTATTAATAAAACTAAACTGGGATAAAACTATAATGTCTAAAAGAATATTACTCAAACGTACACTATCACTATTATTAATCGCTATTATATTGCTTACGGTCGTACTCGCTGTCCGAAAATGCACCTCTAGCTCAAACTCTTCTCTGTCAGACGAACTGCCTGACCTCGAAGGTGCTAAACGTATCGAAAAAGTGCTGAAAAATAGCCATACTAGTAAAACTAGCTTCGATATTAATACCACCGAATTAGTTGTTGAAACTGGAAGAATCCAAGACGGTGAAACGTTCTCAATGCTACTCAATAATAAATTTGATGTCAATATCGCTATCGTTAATAAACTTATCGAACAATCCAAAGGAGTGTACGATTTGAGACTAATGAGAGCAGGCTACAAATATGCTGCATTTACTTCGGATGATTCACTCTCAAAACTCCAATACCTAGTCTACGAGCGCAACCCTACGCAGTATGTTACATTCGGCGTTGGCGATTCTGTCTATGTGAAATTGGGCGAAAAAGACGTCGTTACGCAAGAAAGATATATCGAAGGAACTATCGAAGGTTCTCTCTCACAATCACTCTATGAAAGAGGCGTCAACGCATCGTTAGCACTTACCCTTGCTGATGTTTACCAATCTACTATTGACTTTTTTGCCATCCAAAAAGGCGACAAATTTAAAATCCTCTATCAAGAACAATTTATTGATACACTTAGTGCGGGAATCGGACGAATCTATGGCGTCGAATTTACTCACCGTGGTGTGCCGTATCTTGCTATAGGCTTCGAAGATGGCGAGACCTCTGGATATTGGGACGAAAAAGGACACAATCTTAAAAAAGCGTTCCTACGCGCGCCACTTAACTTTAAAGCCCGTGTTAGCTCCAAATATGGAATGAGAATTCACCCTATTAGACGTACCAGACAAAAACATAATGGCGTTGATTATGCTGCACCTACTGGGACTCCAGTTATCGCTATTGCAGACGGTACTGTGCAACGCAAATATTGGGACTCTAAGGGCGGCGGTAACACAATGTGGGTAAAACACGCTCGTGGAATACAGGCTGGCTACCTTCACCTTAGCCGTTTTGCTTCAGGAATTGGTGCCGGGGTTCGTGTCAAAAAAGGACAAGTTATCGCTTATGTCGGTAGTACTGGGATGTCTACGGGGCCTCACCTTGACTTCCGTGTGAAAGTTAATGGCAAATATATAAATCCTGAGAAATTACCTACAAATCCTGGACCACCTATCGGTTCAAAGCATAAGAAAAGCTTTATGAAAATGAAGGACGATGTTATCAAATCTATGAAAGATTATAGCGCACAACATAATAGTAAATAATTAGCGATAGCTGTGGATGTATTATAGATTCCACATTTACTTAACTAGCTCACTCTAAAATTAAGCGCGCAAACTACTCATTGATAGGTGGTTTGCGCGCTTCGTGTGTGATATTCTGTGTAATGTTAGTTGTAATTTTCTGTGTGACTACGTAACCTAACCTTGCCTGTTAGCTTTATTTCAGTACTCCTTTTTATGGATTAGGGGTAGCCTATCAAGATTATAGGTGAAATATTTACTATCTTTGTGGAAATTAGCAGAGTGAAAACTGTTAGTTAAATAGCATTTACTATTGTTTTGAGTTGAAAAAATCGGCAAAATTTAATCAGCGCCTCAAAATCAGTTTTAGATGTTCACGCTCTGCGTGGACGTTTTCTTATTGGGGCGTGGGTGTTTGCCGATACCTTTCAACTAATAAGTTCGTCCACGTTTTTTTTGTGGCTTTATTTATTTCAATAGTAACTAAATTGACCTATTGTTCAACTAAATAAAATATATTATAATTTTAGTATTTACAATAATTGTGTTTCTCGGAGCATTAATCTTCACAGGCTGCGAAAAGAGCGGTCAAGAAAATCAACTCAATCTCAAGACCAAAACACTTACTATTGAGGCTGGTAGTAATTCCAATATAATTGTGAGTCCGCTAGAAAATTGCAGCTTTTTTGCAGTTATTTTTTGAAGGAAGAGGTTTTGAGTTTGTTCGATATTTCGTCTCTGATTTTGATATATTTGGGTTCAATATAGTTATCATATTCAGGCTCGCGAAGATATTTATATTTTGTTTTGCCTATACCGATATTAAAATCGCTCATAGGTCCTGTAATATTTATACCAAATTTGATTGGGCTAGGAGATTTAAGCACCGACAGGTGGTAGTTCATATCCATTGTTCCGATGAGTGATTGTATTCCGCCAAATGCTAGGTCATATCTATCAACTTTGAGTCTAAATGGGTAGAATTCTGCCGCTCCATTTTCCACCCCGAGGTATATGGCTATCGAGTCAATTTTGAGTTGTTTTTTATTTTTAAACATCAGCATTTTAGCTATTGAGAGTAGTGTTTCGTTCTCTTCAATATCTACGGTATTAGCTTTAAAATCTATTGCAGCTTCGATATGATTAAGGTCGGGTGTCATTGTGTTTTCGAGTTTCGACTGCGCTACCATATTAAAATTGAGATACCCTGAGGCGCTTTTCATCAGCGGCGCGATAGTATCTAGCATCGGCACAAGTTTGCGTACAGAGAGGACATCGATATTACTAGCATCGAGTGAGAGTGCTATATTTGCTTTATTATGGTTGGATGTGTAGAGTGCTTTAGCTGCAACTTTCGAATCATCTAGAGTCGTAATGATTCTACGTATTCGGAGCGTACTATTTTTGATTTGCACTCCTCCTTTTGTTTTCATAAGATTCAGTCCCATAAATCGCATTGAGTCGAGTGCAACTGTCAGGTTGGCGTCAATATTTTTGGGGATATTCAGTATAGGCATTACGCTAGTGGTATCAGCTTGAGCTGTGCTGTCACTTTTAAAAGTTGGTATTTGCATATTATTCGCTGCAAACATAATCTCATCCAGGTCAATAAAGTTCGATTTGACGAGTCCTCTTACTTTAAGTTTTTCTCCTTTCCCAAATTCGAGGAGTCCCTGAGCGGAGCCACTAATTTCGAGGTTACTTTCTCCGATATGTATATCGACATTGCTAAGTTTAATTAGATTTTTGCTTACGTCAAGTTCGGTCGAATTAACGCTAATTGGCAGTGGGAATGCTGGTGTATTAATTTTCATCTCCTTAAACGCGACAGTTCCTTTCATTAGTCCAAAATTTTTGAGTGGAACAGTTCCTTTAAGTGTAGCTCTTGACAGTAGCGCGTCGTTTTTAGGCATAAAGAAAGTAAGTGAATCTGAGGTTATAGTTCCTCGAAGCATCTCACCGGCGATATTAATTTTGGCTTTTGATTTGGCACTATTAATTCGGATACTATCTTTTGGGAATCGGATACTCAAGTTATCGTATCGTATTGTGCCTTCTGTTTTATCAATTGCGTTGTTTTTCAGGGAGCCCGTTAGACTAACATTGGCAGAGTCGAGTTTTGCGATAAATTTTCCGATTTGTATGGCTGTTAAATTTTGCACATTTCCATTAATTCTGAGTCCTTGTGGAGTACTGGCAAAGTCAAGGCGAGCATATTGGTTGCGTAGTTTAATATTACTGATTGTATCATAGATTTGTAGGGTGTCAAATTTCATAAGTCCATCGAGCTTGATTTTGGTCAATTTTTGTTTAAGAATATTATTAAGATTCGCTTGCAATTTGCCATCAAAGCTCATTGTTCCGGCATAGCTAGTTCCTTTTTGGATAGAAAATATCCGACTAAGTCTAGTGAAATCCACTCTAGTATCAGTCAGTACGTCCATATACATTTGTCCGAGCGGGTCTATAACAGTTCCTTTAAGTTCGATATCGGCAGCTAGGGCTGATAATTTAAAGTCATCTACTTTGAGTGTCATTTTCTTGGTATCATAGAAGTCATAGAGTGCGGTCATTTCGCATCTAAGTGTGTCAGTATGAGCGTTTTGGTATTGAGTGAATTTTACACCCGCATCTTTGAGTGTAATTTGGGCGATTGCTGGGGGCAGTATTTTATCAACGTACGACCCTTTGATTTTCGCATTAAGTGCGAATATTCCTTTGGGTTCAATATTATCTTTGTTGCTTATAAGTGTTGTAGGCACATATTTATATAGTTCCGAGATTTTGACGGGCAAAATTTTCGCTTTGACATCTATACTATCATTATCCCACATTCCTGTAATTGAGAATGGTATTGCCCCAAAAACTGCATCAAACTGTTCTATCTCCAGTTGGTTTATATCGCTATGTACGTGTGCGACACAGTCATAGCTAAAGTTCAGGTTATCAGCAATTTGGTGTCCATTTTGGTTGTAGACAATATCTTTTGCATCGAACGTAGAGGTCAGTTTTGAGTCACCTTTAGTTTTTCCTTCGAGTGTAAAATCGAGACTTTTTAGCCACGCTTGTAGTTTGAGTGGTTTGTTCTCATATCTCATTTTAGCGTCGACAATATTAACGCTTTTAAGGGCAATTCTCATCGAGGAGGTATCTTCGGGGCTGCTATTGGTTGTAGTATCCATAGGGATTTTCAGGACATCCCAATTTGCTTTATTATCAATACCTACGTATGCATATATTTTAGGTTTTATTAGTTCCACCCGATTGATTGTAATTTTGTCGCTGAGTAGGTCTAATACATCGAGCATAACCAGGGCCTTATCGAACGATACTATCGTGTCATTAGCATATTCTTTATTGCCAGATGTGTTTCGTAAAAAACCACCGCTAAGTTCGGCGCCCACGTTCGGAAAAGTGCTAAAGAGCGTAAGTTCTACTTTGTCAAAATAGAGTTCTCCCTCAATCATTTCGGCCGCAATGTCACTCACAATTGGTTTTAACCTTTCGGGCGTTAGTATGAAATAAAATACAATTCCGATTAAAAGGAGTAGTACAGTAACTATTATAGCAAATGTTTTTAATGATATTTTTAGTATTCTTGACGCGGTGTTATTCATAGCAGTAGATTGAGATTTTGGGTTAAGCAAAGATAACTAAAATATTGATTTCAAACAATTATTTTTTTTCGAGTGTTTTCGTACGTGTTATTTGCAATTGTATATGCAAATTTAATGCCTCAGTACTCGAAATTTGCCTGTAGGGGGGTCAGCGACACCTTTTAATTGCGTGTCGGCATACTTGCAATTCTAACTTCGGCAGCTATCAGCCTGCGAGCCAAAGGTGCTAACAGCACTCGAGTTCTTCCCCTTGCGCAGGCTCGGTGGCAACGCCACTTGAAATTTGCCTGTCGGGGGTCTCAACCTCGGCTCTCGAAGCCAAAACCAATTCATCATAATAATGGCATAGGCGAAGCCTGGAAGCCAGCGCCCGCCCCTCGGCGCGGCTGAACAAGTCAG
>CAMQUV010000032.1 GCA_947037995.1 uncultured Rikenellaceae bacterium | reverse complement strand
TTTTACTGTACTTTATATTTATTTTTACACCTGTCTTATTTTTATTCCTGCAAGATGCGGAGCTCAAAAAGGACTTTACTGAAAGTTATTTCTATAATATTTTAATCAACTACATATTGTCGCCATCGGTGGTCATTTACGGAGTGATTATGTATCTATATTTTGCGAAAATTGTGCTGCAAATGTCGCTTCCCGACGGGATTATTGCCACTACTGCAGTGATATTTATGATAGTAGGGATAATTGTTAGGGCTTGTAGATTGACTATTGAAAAGCCTATTATGCAATGGTTTTTCAAGTATTTTCATTTTATATCTATCCCCGCGATTATTATGCTCTGGATGAGTGCATACGAGAGAATTTTACGCTATGGAATGACGAATGACAGGGTCTATCTAATCTTGCTTATTGCTATTCTTACATTTTTTTGTATGGCGATGATTTCAACGAAGCTGTATAAACTACGCTATTTAGCAGCTATGACTGTTGTGCTTTTTTTGGGTTCTACGTTTTTGCCAGTGATTCGGCAAATTGATAATTCAGACACAGCTCCTATAAGCGAACCCGCCATACGATTTATTCAACGTCATTTTACCGAGATTGATATTTGTGGAATGTCTACATTTATTAACGAAACCACAGCTGAGATTAGAGATAATAAAATACACGTATATCTAACTTACAGTGGCGATCAGAAAGTGGTGGCAGTGATACCTACGCAAGATTTTATAGATAATATGCTTGCTCGTTATAAAGTCAATCGACAGATGCCTTTTGATGTTATTAGAGAACAACTTGAGTACCGCTCGGACTTTATCTACAGAAACGACACCATTATAATTGCTCCGTCACGAATATTTATAACCGATTCCCTTACGCTCGATTCTATTCAGATAGATTTCATTTTCAAGAAATAGGGTAGTCCGACGTTCTAGTTTTTGTATAGGGGTGTTGTTTTTCTTTAGAGCAGAGGGCTAAAAAGTCTAGCGATAGATTCTTTAAAGTTGTCTTTATGTTTACGATTTTTCCATCTTTGGAGTGTGATATATTCACAATCGTTAAGGTCCGTGAGGAATGCTTGTTCCACTTCGGCGGTAGTTTTCTCATCATAAATCATAGCTGTTATTTCAAAGTTGACTTCAAACGACCTTTCGTCCATATTAACCGAGCCAATTGTCGAGAAATTTCCATCTACGGTCATCAATTTGGAGTGGTTGAATCCTTTAGTATAGAGATAGATTTTGATTTTCGCTTCGAGCAGTTCTCTAAAATAGCTACGCGAGGCCCAGTGCACGAGTTTACTATCGGATTTTTCGGGCAGCATAATTCTGACATCAATTCCAGATAGAGCGGCAACTTTCAGCGCCGTGAGCACCGCTTCGTTAGGCATAAAGTATGGCGAGGAAATATATATATGGTGTTTGGCATCTGTAATAGCAGTGAAGTATGCTTGCATAATCGACGCCCAGTTGCTATCGGGCCCAGAGGCAGCAATTTGCACAGGCAGCGACCCTAGGTCGGCTGTGGGTTGCGGCAGGTATTTCGCGGTATTATCCATCGTTTTTTTCGTCGCAAAAATCCAGTCCGTAAGGAATGTGATTTGGAGCATTCTGACAGCTTCGCCTTGCAGTTTAATATGTGTGTCTCGCCATATTCCATTTTTAGTTCCTTCGATATATCTATCGGCAATATTTATGCCGCCGGTATATCCAATTAGGCCATCTATAACTATAATTTTGCGATGGTTACGGTGGTTAATTTTGCTCGAGAGTATCGGGAACACTACGGGTATAAAGCAGTGCGTTTGCACCCCTGCGTTTTTAAGTTTCCTCAAGAATTTGCGTGGTATATGCCAGCTCCCCACATCATCATAAATAAATCTCACTTCGACACCTTGGAGTGCTTTTTCGATTAGTATATCAGCAATTCTATTTCCAATATTATCATTTTCATATATATAGTATTCGAGGTGTATAGATTCTTTGGCATTTTTGAGTTCTTCAATAATATCTTCAAACGTATTAGCTCCGTTATTAAGTATTTTGATAGTGTTATTGTACGTGAGTAGTGTTTTGCTATTATTAAGTAGTAGTCTAATCGTTTTAATATTATTTTGCAGGTGCAGGTCGTTTGATTTGGCAAGTTCTTTGACTTGTTTTTTGGAGTACTGTTCGATTTGTTTGAGGTCGCGCAGGATTTTGCGATTAAAGATTTTTTTGCGCCTGTAGCTTTGTCCGAATAGAATAAAGAACACTAGCCCAGCGATTGGCAGCATTAATATTACGGTAATCCACGATACGGTTTTCACGGGGTTTCTTTTTTCCGAAAGCACTCCCGCAACTACTGTTATTATTACTATAAGATAGAGAATCAAGATGATTTCCCAGGTGTAATTCATTATGTCCATTATATTTCTTTTGGGTTTGAAAAAGATTTGTTATAATTTGTGATGTAAATGTAGTGAAATTAATTTATTTTATATTAGCTTTGTGATTAAATATTATCAAAAGCTGTTTTTTACAGCCTTAATTGTTAGTTTTAAACATAAAAACATATGACACAAGAAATTAATGACGTTGTTATAAGATTCTCCGGTGACTCTGGAGACGGTATGCAACTTACCGGTTCTTTATTTTCTGATACTTCGGCTCTTTTGGGCAACAGTATCTCAACTTTCCCTGACTTTCCTTCTGAAATTCGCGCCCCACAAGGCACTGTTTCCGGAGTGTCTGGCTTCCAAGTCCATCTAGGAAGTTCTAAGGTGATTACACCAGGCGATTTCTGCGATATGCTCGTGGTAATGAACCCAGCTGCACTTAGAGCTAACGCCAAATGGCTTAAAAAAGATGCCACGGTGCTCTGCGACACAGACAGTTTTAACGAAAAATCAATCGCCAAAGCAGGATTTAAAACCGATGACCCGTTCACGGAACTGGGCATTGAAGGGTATAATATCATTATGACACCCATTACATCAATGACCAAAGAGGCCCTCGCGGATAGCGAACTTGACCCGAAATCAATCGTCAAATGTAAAAATATGTTTGCCCTAGGAGTTTGCTTCTATCTCTACAACAGACCGCTAGACCACGCATTCAACCACTTTGATGCGAAATTTGCGAAAAAACCTAAAATCGCTAAAGCGAATAAAACTGTGCTTACAGCAGGTGTAAACTATGCCGCTAATGCTCATATATTCGCAAATACATACACTATACAACCGGCTAAACTCGAAAAAGGAAAATACCGCTCTATCACGGGTAACCAAGCTACTGCCTGGGGATTCCTTGCGGCTTCCGAAAAATCGGGCAGACCCCTGTTTTGCGGTTCATACCCCATAACTCCTGCTACGGCTATACTCGAGGAACTTGCCAAAAGAAAAGACCTTGCAGTTAAAACCCTGCAAGCCGAAGATGAAATTGCTGGTATATGTACCTCAATTGGAGCAGCCTTTGCTGGTAACTTTGCTGTCACATCTACGTCTGGACCAGGACTTTCACTCAAATCCGAAGCACTCGGACTTGCCGTTATTACCGAACTACCACTCGTAGTGGTTAACGTGCAAAGAGGTGGCCCATCTACGGGACTTCCGACTAAAACCGAACAATCAGACCTCGCTCAAGCACTTTGGGGACGTAATGGCGAATGCCCTATGGTTGTTATGACAGCATCACGTCCATCAGACTGCTTTAGAGCTGCATTCTGGGCTGGGAAAATCGCGATGGAACATATGACTCCAGTATTACTACTTACCGACGGATTTATTGCTAATGGTGCCGAACCGTGGTTGATACCACAAATGTCACAATTCCCTAGTATTAAACCTCCTATGGTGCTCGAAAAACCCGAGGGCGGATACTTTCCATACATTCGTAACGAAAAAACACTCGCGCGTGGATGGGCGATACCGGGAACTCCGGGTTGCGAACACCGTATCGGTGGGCTCGAAAAAGACTCCGAAACAGGATGCGTCTCGCACGATGCCGCTAACCACCAAATTATGACGAACCTGCGTGCTGCGAAAGTAGCTAAAGTCGCAGACTTTATACCTGAAGCCAAAGTCTATGGCGACAAATCTGGCGACCTACTCGTTATTGGATGGGGTGGTACGTTTGGACACCTCAGAACTACGGTCGATATGCTCCGAGAACAAGGGAAAGCAGTTTCGCACCTGCACTTTGATTTTATTAACCCACTGCCTAATGGGGTCGAAAAAATCTTGAGCAAATTCAAAAACATTATTGTTTGTGAACTCAACTCAGGACAATTTGCTAACTATTTGAGACAGAGCTTCCAAAAATTCGAATACAATCAGTACAATAAAGTTCAAGGACTTCCATTTACTACTGATGAACTCGCTGAAGCGTTTAATAAAATTATAAAATAAGATATTAATAAATAATAATTTTAATAAAATTATGATACGATATACACCCGCCGACTTTAAAAGTGACCAAGAGGTCAAATGGTGCCCCGGATGCGGAGACCACGCTATTCTAAATTCTGCTATAAAAGCACTGCCAGAAGTTGCCAAAAACCTTAACTATGCACACCATAGATTTACGTTTGTATCTGGTATTGGATGCTCTAGTAGGTTCCCCTACTATGTGCAAACATACGGATTTCACGGAATCCACGGCCGCGCTGCTGCAATAGCCACAGGGGTCAAAGTAGCTAACCCTACACTCTCTGTATGGCAAGTATCTGGCGACGGTGACTCACTTGCAATTGGAGGAAACCACTTTATTCACGCTATTAGACGTAATATTGATATCAATATGCTCCTGTTTAATAACGAAATTTATGGACTGACCAAAGGACAATACTCACCTACATCACCACTGGGAGTCGTTACCAAAACATCACCTTATGGTACTATTGAACACCCATTCGCACCAGGCGAACTTGTGCTGGGGGCGCGTGGAACATTCTTTGCGAGGTCACTCGATATGGAAATCAACCTGACCAAAGACTGTATGGTTGACGCTGCTGCTCACGATGGTACGTCTGTGGTCGAAATACTCCAGAATTGTGTCATATTTAATGATAAATGCCACGACTTCTTTGCATCTAAAGAAAATCGTGCCGATAATACAATTACACTCAAACACCTGCAACCAATGATTTTTGGTAAAGACAGTAATAAAGGACTTATTCTTGATGGACTCGAAATTAAAGTCGTTACTATTGGTGAAAATAATATTACTAAAGCTGATATTCTACTGCATAACGCACAAGAACCTAACCCAGGAATACATATGATGCTCGTTAATATGAAAGCACCCGAAATGCCTGTGGCTCTTGGTGTTATCCGTGACGTGAAAGACCATACCTATGATGACCAAGTTAGAGACCAACTTATCGAAGTACGTATGAGAGCCAAAATCCATAACGTAGACGACCTACTTAATAGTGGTGATACGTGGGATGTTGAATAAATAATTTAACCCCTGCGGATTAATCATACTAAAATATAGAAGAGCTACTGTTATAGTAGCTCTTTTTTTCGTATATTTGCAAAACTTTTTAATTTAAAATTCGAGAAACTATGGCAATTCCAAAACCGTCAATACCTAAGGGGACGAGAGATTTCAATCCATCCCAGTTGGCCAAACGCAATTATATATTCGATACAATTAAACGTGTTTTCAGGCTCTATGGCTACCAGCAAATTGAGACTCCTACGATGGAAAATCTTTCAACTTTGATGGGTAAATATGGCGATGAGGGCGACAAACTACTGTTTAAAGTACTTGATAGTGGCGACTTCACGAAGGGCGTTGATATGACCAATACTAACACCCCTAAACTCGCTACACAACTGTGTGGCAAAGGGTTGCGCTATGATTTGACGGTGCCATTTGCACGGTATGTTGTGCAACATCAGAGTGACATTGTGTTCCCGTTCAAACGTTTTCAGATTCAACCAGTTTGGCGTGCTGACCGCCCACAGAAAGGTCGTTACAGAGAATTTTATCAGTGTGATGTTGATGTAATAGGTTCCACCTCGTTGCTCCACGAAGCAGAGTTAATTATTATTGTTGCGGAGGTGTTCAAGCAATTTGGAACGAGCGTTACGCTTAAAATCAATAACCGTAAAGTACTGTTTGGCATTGCTGAGTCTATTGGCTATGCGGACAAGATGGTTGACATTACTGTTGGTATAGATAAGCTCGATAAAATCGGTCTTGATGCTGTTAATGAGGAACTTATGGGAAAAGGATTGACCCAAGAGGCGGTAAATGCTTTGAGGCCAATCTTAGAACTTTCGGGAACTAATAGCGAAAAAATAGACCAACTCAGAACTATATTGAGTGCCTCAGAGACGGGGCAAAAAGGGTTGGATGAGATGGCACAAATTTTCGATTACGCTGAGAAACTGGGTGTTAATGGTATGGAAATCGAATTTGATTTGTCACTTGCAAGGGGTTTAAGTTACTATACGGGAGCTATATTTGAGGTGAAAGCAAATGATTTTGTTATTGGAAGTATCTCTGGAGGAGGTCGTTACGATGATTTAACAGGTATTTTCGGGCTCACCGGGACTTCGGGAGTGGGCATTAGCTTCGGTGCTGATAGGATTTACGATGTATTGGAGGGGCTTAATTTATTTCCAGCTGAGGCGGGTTCCACGACGGATGTAGTTTTTGCTAATTTTGGCGAGGCTGAGATGTGCGCTACGCTGCCATTGGCGCAGGGATTGCGTGACAGTGGGGTAGCGGCTGAGGTTTACCCGTCTAATCAGAAAATCAAAAAACAGTTTGATTATGCCGAGGCAAAAGGGGCTACATATCTTGTATTTATTGGTGAAAATGAGTTAGTGGAAAAGGTGGCAACGGTTAAAAACATTGTAACAGGTTCGCAAGAAAATGTTAGTTTTACCGATTTAAGCAACTATTTTTCAATGATTATTAAATAATTTCATTATCTTTGCAAATTCTTATCAAAGTCAATGATCGATAAAAACTACAATTAAATAACTAATTATAATAAAAAAACAAAATGAAAAAAATTATCTTTTCACTACTTACACTAGCAGTTGTTGCTACTTCTTGCGGTGTTTCAACACAAGCTCCTAAATCAGACCAAGACACTATTGCATACTCAGTTGGTGTAATTGTTGGTTCAAACGCTAAATTCGGTCTTGACAGTACAATCAATCCTAAAGTTCTTTCTAACGCTATTGCGAGTTACTATAACAACCCTGAAAAAGCTGACGCGAGACTTAAAGAACTACAAGCTGAGATGATGGGACTACAATTCGGTCAATCTGCTTACAAAACTATTGACTCTACTATGTCTGTAAATGTTATTGCAGCTGGTATTACTGACCTTCTTGCTGGTAAAGAAGTGTTAAAAGCAGATCAAGCTAATAATTTCATTATGACATTTATCAATAACAAAACTGCTGCGGACGCTAGTAAATTGGTTGAAAATGCTAACTCATACCTTGAAACTGTTGACGCTATCGAAGGTGTTCAAAAAACTGCAACTGGACTACGTTACCTTATTTCAAACCAAGGTGAAGGTAAAGTTGACTCTTCTAGCAACGTAAAAGTTCACTACACTCTTTTCGACAATAACGATAAAGTAATCGACTCATCTGTTGAGCGTGGCGAAACATTCTCAGTACAACTTCCTAGTGGCGTTGTTGCTGGTTTTGCAGAAGGACTTATGCTACTTGGAGAAGGTGGTAAAGCGACTATCTGGATGCCTGCTACACTTGGTTACGGAGAAAACGGACAAGGTGATATCAAACCAAACCAACCGCTTAAATTCGAAATCGAAATTGTCGAAATCGTTAAATAGTTTTAACTACGTTTCTTACATTTTAGCATTGTTTTAATACGAGCTAATAATTTAATAATAAAAGCCCCCTATATTCTTGATATAGTGGGCTTTTATTATTGTTTAATTGATTTTTTATAGTTATCTTTGCCTCATAATACAACTTTAAAATTTACAACTAACAGCAATCTATTATGAGCAAATTCGCTACTATAGTCACTGGAAAAGGAACTATGAAAGTTACTTTTTTTGAAAAAGACGCACCTAAAACTGTCGAAAATTTCTGCAAACTAGCATCCGAAGGATTCTACGACAACCTTACGTTTCACAGAGTCATTCCTGACTTCGTTATTCAAGGAGGATGTCCTAAAGGTACCGGTGTTGGCGGACCTGGTTATAAAATCAACTGCGAACTCGATGGTGATAACCAATTCCACGACAGAGGAGTACTCTCAATGGCACACGCAGGTAGAAATACTGGCGGCTCGCAATTCTTTATCTGCCATAGCAGAAATAATACTGCACACCTTGACCGTAATCATACCTGCTTCGGAAAAGTTATCGAAGGACTTGAAGTTATCGAACTTATCGAGGC
>CAMQUV010000031.1 GCA_947037995.1 uncultured Rikenellaceae bacterium | reverse complement strand
CGGTGACTGGAGTTCAGACGTGTGCTCTTCCGATCTAGCGAAGAGCTAGCTAAAACAATTAATAAGGCTGACCAAATTGTTACCGAAATCACAATCACACCGGAATTACGCCAAAAATGGTATGATAACTGGCAAACTACTGACGACCACGGGATGGTTATTGTTGGAATTGCTAAAGACCAAAACGGCAAAACTTTCTATAAAGTCAAAAACTCGTGGAATACGACTAATCCTTTCGGGGGCTATTTCTATGCATCGAGAGCTTTTGTTGAAGGTAAAACGATGAATATCGTTGTCCCAAAAAGCGTTGTAAAATAAGTTAACGCCAACCCATAAAAGCCCCATTAGCCCACCATCGGGCTGATGGGGCTTTTGTTTGCTTTATACTGCTAACCCAAAAGACTAAAACTTCGTTAAAGGCCTCAATCTATGAAGTTTATAAGACAAAGCACCCACCTATTTGAAATAATAGGCTATGAGTGTGCAATTCGGGCATATTGATAAAATGATAGACAAATTATCAAAACTTGCTCTATTTTTTACAATTTGATTTACAAAAACCTTGGAAAACTAGGACTTTAAGCATAATAAACTTATATTTGCATCAAGATTACGAAGGAAAACGCTAGTTTTTCTGTTCAAACAACATTAAGGTGAGTAACTTTAATGCGTTTTTTCGTGATAATAATAAGTTATAATTTACAATGACGAAATGATAAAAAATATACGAATATTAATTTTCACTCTACTTGCACTGCTTTCACTGGCTAAGGCCAATGCCTCAGGGATAGATTCTACCGTTATCTTCAAATTCATGTCGCAAAGGGACATCTTTTGGGCCAACTATGAAGGTAATAAATCTGAATTCGTCAGACTTGCCAGATTTATTCAAAGCCACCGAAACGCTCTGATGAGAGGAAAATACCCTATCAACGTCCAAGGATACTGCGCCTCGTATGACACACACAACCTCAATGCGCAAGTCGTCAAAATTCGCTCCAATAGAGTCAAATCGCATATGATTACTATGCACGGACTGCGCGAAGAAAACTTTAAAACGACTAATTTCACTACCACCTGCAATGGTGAGAGAAATATTGTGCTTGTTATTTTCAAACTCGAAAAAGACCTGCTGGAAGCTCAAAACTACCAATCGCAATCGTACACTCAGGACCCCAATTCAAATCAATTTGAAGAGTACCCCGAGCTAGATGTCGTTGAAACAAATAACCATTCGAAAAGCGATACGCTGTATATATGCGCTCACTGTGCCGACCAAGTTGACTTGTCGAGTAAAAAAGCAATTATCTATACTGACAACGTGGCGCTGCACAATCACGATAATGACAATTACGAAAACCTGCTACAATCTAACAATAACGACTCCCAGCAACAGCAATTGCATCCCGAATCGGACATAGCTGAGACTACTGCTCCAGACGACGGAACGGGTTCTAACCATCTCAACGTTAGCGACGCAATGCAATATCAGGAACGACCAGAACAGGACTATGCTCATCGTAATGCTAGTAATAAAGACGAGTTCGCCCCGAAAGTTGACAACTCTACTTTTGCTTTTACTAATACAAGGCAATTCACTGGCAAACCCGGAAGTCAGCTCAACGCAGAGTCATTGGAAATTGTAAATGCAGCAGAATTAACACAATCGCAAGGGAGGACTGCCCCGATAAATACGCTGGGTGGTAATTCTGGAAATGTCACTTATAGCGAGCAGCAAAAAACTGATGGCAACCAAGATAATGACCTAGATGGCAATCTACTTGCAAACCTTAACGAGACAGGGAGCAATTCGCTAGAAAACTCAGGGATATATGTTGTTGAAGATAAAAACAATGCGGGGGGTAATGCTCAACAGAGTGCGGCAAAAGAGCGAAATACTGATATCGGTGATAATACCGCCACTTTTGTGTTTGAAACGCCCGACGGCTTCAATAAAAAAACTAATCAAACTAGTAGCTCTGCTTCGAATAAACAATCGAAAAAGCAATCAAAAAAACAGGCTAAAATACAATCAGAAAACGATAGGAACAAAGCTGCATTGGCAACAAATAGTGGCAGTGGGAAATACACAGGTACACAACCAAACTCAACTGCTTCGAAAACTAAACCTTCGACGTCAAGAAAGCTAAACCGAGAGATTAAAGCCAGCGCAAAAGCTAGTCAAGATGCAAAGCTGAATCCTAACAATAGCACGGCATTCAAGGCATCTAACAGACCTTATAAGAGCAAGTCGGCAAAACCATTATCTAGTAAAAAACAGAAAGAGCTAAAATTCAATTCTAAGAATGGACAAACGTTCAATTCGCAAAAAACTATTCGTATTAAGAGAAATAGAGGGCCGCTGCCTGTTAACTTCGAACTAAAAACCAACTTATTGTATTTGCTTGCAACAACTGCAAATCTTGAGCTGGAGACTTTATTTGCAAAAGATATGTTTTCGGTAAACCTGGAGGGTCAATACGCGAATACAAACTGGAAAGATAACACCCAAAGATTGAGACTGTGGAGTGCTAGTCCTGAATTTAGATACTACCCTATTAAGAACAAATTATTTATTGGGGCGTATGCTAGTTACACCAATTTTAATATCAAAATGGGCAGCACAGGTCAACAAGGAACATCGGCCGGGGCAGGAATAACGCTGGGAGCAAAAATACCTGTTGGGCGAAGCCTGGGATTTGAATTCTCGCTGTCAGCGGGGTGCAACAAAAACCTATTCGACAAATACGATATGAATTACGGGACAACAAATTATATTAACTCTTACGATGTAAATTATTTCGGGCCTACTAAGGCTAAAATATCTCTTATTTGGAGAATCGGAGGTAATAAAAAATAAATAAAATACTATATGAAAAATATTTACATTCTTACGTCACTTTGCATATGCCTAACGGTGTGTTTCTCGTGTATAGAAGAAGAACTTAACACCAAAAGGACTCCTGTATACGATAAGATTGTTGTGGACCTGAAATGGGCGAATGAGCTTAACACGGGCGATAAACCGATATTAATGATGTGGGACGTAAACGGCCCGATTGCACTTAAACAAGATAATCAACAAGATATAATTGTTGCAGACTTACCTGAATTAGGGCAATATAATGCAATGGTTGTAACCAATGTTGATGACATAGACCTTATTAACTTCCACAACTACACTACAATTGCCGCTCAATACAAAAATATTGATGCCTTAAATCCTACCCTTGGAAGATTCCTAGTCAAACCATTAGGCCAAATTATTGTCAAGGATAACTTCTCGCAGTTTATTGAAGCCGAACCGATTCCGTACGTCAGAAACCTTAAGGTCAATATGAAATTGATTGGAGATAAAACTACTATTGAAAAAGCGGTTTTTGAGATGAGTGGACTTGCTGATTCTAAAAAATTATCGACAAATACACTTTCTAAAACGGATGATTTAAAGAATCTTGCCTACTCAATGGTTGTGGGTGAAGCCAAGATTTCCACTGAATTTAATATACTCGGCGCCATTAATAACCTAAATCAAAATATTATATTCACTATTACGGCGAAGGGTGCGACTCCCAAACGAATTTCTTATAACATATCAGAATCACTACAATCCATTTTAAATAATAGTACGAATGCTGATATTATTATTAATGGGACTATTTTTGCGACATATATTAATAATGAATATATATACTCTTTTCATTCGATTTCGCTTAATGACGATACAGTCACAATTGATGAAGAGATATAATTAAGATTAAACAAGAAAATCCACACCTAAAAGGTACTGCTTTATGAAAAATAAAATATACTTAATCATCCTAGTAATAGTCTCGATGTGCGCCTGCAAAAAAACTAAACTCGGGAGTTACAATGAAAACCTACTGATGTATACGTCAATACAATCTACTGATGCGACCCAAACTAGCACTGGGAGGTTCCAAGAAAACGACCAGATTGGCATTTTCGCCCTGACCAGAGCAGACAGGAGCTCTAAGGGTTTTGAGCTGTATGAAACGACATCGGGCAAAAAAATTAATAATATTGAATCAAACGTTGCGCAAAACGGAAAACTCAATATTACTCAAAAAATCGTGCTTCCATCTGAAAATGAATACATTGACATATTCTCATACTACCCCTACACCGTTGGCAACGAAATTGTAAATGCGAGTACTCCCGTAAACCTTCCTGTGCTCGAAGACCAAAGAACAAATGCTAACTTCAAAAAATCAGCATCACTTGTTGCGAGCAATATGCTAATTAATAACACAGTACCGCAACCCATCAAAAATGTGTTCTCTCATATACACTCAAAACTAAACTTTAGTTTTTTAATTGGAAAAGGCTATGATAACCTGAACCAAATCAAAACGCTAAGACTTACAATTAATGGCGTACCTGCGGTAGTTCAATATGATATTATTCAACAAAAAACCACCCCAGATTTCACTAATATGATAAGTGTAAATCCGTTCGGCACACTCGAAACGGATAAAATTGATAACACTAAATTAAGTGGATTCTCTGCAATTATCCCTGCATTTGATTATAGCACAAGTAATCCGCTATCTATCAAAATCTCTGTCGACAATGGCACTTTTCAATACACTGTTAATTTTGCCAAAGCTCTCGAAAAAGGGAAGTACTATAACATAACTTATACGCTTACCAAGTTCGAACATAACTTCACCGCCACAATTGCTGGATGGGTAGAGGGCGGTACAATTGAGGTTGATGCTGACCACAACAGCTAACACTCTATTCTTAATAAATCTTAAATAAACATTTCTAATATATACTAAAATGAAATATACCAAAATACTTGTATTACTGTTTACGATATCAATCGCGGCAGTATCGTGCACCACCGGTGGAGCGATTTATGGCAAAAACGATGACCCTGACAACCCTTCGGTCGACCCTCCAGATGCCATACCAATACCTGTAACTTTCACCTCTCTTTTAAGAAGCAAAGCTAATAAAACCACAGAGTTTCAAATTGAACCTGGCGACGAATTTGGCAAGTTTATGGTCTATACTGGCGGTACTCTCGACGGCGAAGCCAAAAAAGGGCTGCACAATAATAGTAGCAATCTAAAGTATATTTCGAGCAGTAATAACACGCTGAAACCTTCGAGTAAAGACAATACTATGTTTTACCCAACTGACCAAAATGTTAATGTGGACTTCATTTCGTACTTCCCTTACCACCCTGAGGCGGCGGATGTTACGAATAATAGATTCTCTATCCCAGTCAATATTAGCGACCAGAACCATAGGTCAGTCTACACCCTATTTAGCGATAACGCTAAAGACATTAATAAGAAAGAAGCTACGGTGGTAATGCAATACGAATTTGCACTTTCTAAAATTGAGCTTAATATTTCTCCGGCATTTGACGGAGGGGTGACCGATAATGACCTAATTGGAATGACTATGAACGTCACAAACGTGCCATCGTCAGCTACATTCAACTTGGTCGACCAAACGTGCTCTCAACACAAAGACATTTTAGTACACAATGAAACTAGTGATAACGGAGGACTCGAAGTCAAAATGAATTCCAACGGAAAATATGGCGAAGCGATATTTATACCGATGGCGGCAAATCAACACAAGGATATTCAATTTATATTTAAACTCACTAACGGTGATGTTTATAGATACTCGGTCAAAGAAGATGAAGAATTCCGCAGTGGAACGAAATATAAATACACTCTGACACTCACCAAAAAATCACTCTCTGCTACTACCGAAATCATTGACTGGTTACCAGGTGGAACTGTTGATGAAGAGCTCGAACAAGACTAACTTTTAAATAGCGAATTTAAAAAAATATACTATCTTTGCAGTGCTTAATATTTTAACTTGAGCACTGCATTTTATATTATATCAATTACCACATTTATTTAATCCCAAAACTAAAAAAATGGAAACTATCGTATCACACGGCATCGTAGACACCTACATGCAAAAACTAAAAAATAACCTATCTGTTGACGCTGCAATTGTAGGAGGAGGCCCATCGGGACTCGTTGCTGCATACTACCTTGCCAAAGCTGGCAAAAAAGTAGCGCTTTTCGAAAGAAACCTTGCTCCAGGAGGGGGTATGTGGGGAGGAGCTATGATGTTTAATGACATTATAATTCAAAAAGAAGCAATACATATACTTGACGAACTTAATGTCAAATACAAACCTTACAAAGATGACCTATTCTATGTCCTAGACTCTGTTCACGCTACTTCGGCTCTTATTTATGCTGCTACGTCGGCTGGAGCGACTATTTTCAACTGTTTCTCGGTAGAAGACGTTGTTTATAAAAACAATGAAGTTGCAGGACTTGTGGTTAACTGGGCACCTGTAATGAAAGAAAGAATGCACGTTGACCCTCTTATGATTATGAGCAAAACTGTACTCGAAGGAACGGGACACGACTGTATGATTGCACAACTTGTTGCGCGCAAAAACAAAGTCAAACTTAACACACCTAGTGGACAGGTTGAAGGCGAAAAATCTCTTTCTATTGAAGAGGGTGAGATTACGACTGTCGAAAACACTAAAGAGATATTCCCAGGACTTTTCGTTTCAGGAATGGCAGCTAACGGCGTTAGCGGAAGCTTCAGAATGGGGCCTATTTTCGGAGGAATGCTACTCTCTGGTAAAAAAGCCGCTGAACTTATGCTTGAATCAATCAACAATAAATAATCATAGCATAATTTAAAAAAACATTGATAATGGACAATATTGGACTGTACGTTATTATCACAAATCCAGAACTCAGCTACCGACAGGTGGCTGAGATTTGTGTTGAAAAACGAATCAAGATGCTCCAGCTCAGGGAAAAAAACATCCCCGACAATAGGCTTCTACAAATTGCAAAAGAGCTTAGAGATATCACACGAGGCACTGATACGCAACTGGTTATAAACGACAGACCTGATATCGCAAAACTATGCCAAGCTGATGTACTTCACTTAGGACAGGATGATATTGATATCGATGATGCTCGCAAAATTGTGGGAGATATGAAAATTGGGCTTTCTACTCACTCTATCGAACAAGCTAAGAAGGCACTCGAACGAAACCCCTATTACATTGGTTTTGGACCTGTCTACCCTACTACGACAAAGGTTATTGCAGACCCAACTGTTGGGACTAAACTACTGGAAGAGGTCGTAAGGATTTCGAGCGTCCCTGTGATAGCTATTGGCGGTATATTTCCACATAATATTCCTGAAATCAAGAATAGTGGTGCAAATAGCTACTCGCTAGTTAGGTACTTGATGGAAACAGAAATGCTAGGACAACGAATTGACGAATGTAGAGCACTGTTTGAATAATACTTCAATCTATTAACTATGAATAACCACTATATAACAACTGACCTGGAGATGATACTCCCTTCAGAAATTGCTGGAGAGCTTTTGTTGTGTACTGGTGCCCCGCAAAATCCAGAAGATGACATACTCCTCGGTAGCATTGTTAAGGATAGTAGTGCTCGTAAGATTATTATGGGCGGCACAACGGGGAAAATCATTGCTCGTGAATTGAAACTTTCTATCACCGTTGACCTGAGACCAGACCCATCCAAACTACCGCCTATATCGTCAATACTAGGCATCGAGAGGGTTAGCGAAGGGGTACTAACGATGATGGCTGTGAGAGACTATTTAGAAGAATTTTCGAATGGCACTATAAGTGGGAAGGGCATTAAATATGATATTGTTAGGCTGCTATTGTCACACAACCCCATCTCAATCATAGAGGGCACAAAGGATAACAAAGCTCATTGGGCAGTTAATCTGCCAATTAAGTTGGAAAGGCGACAGGACCTTGTCCGAGAGATAGAGTCTCTACTGACCACTAAATTTGGTAAGTGTGTTACACATAGATTTATCTAATTTATTTAAAAAACTATGATTATGTCAAAAGAAATTATTTCACATTCTGGCAAGGAGTTTAAGGACTTTGACTATAGTGGGCAGGCGATAAGTGCGAGGGAGTTCTATAATTGTAGGTTTATCAATTGCAATTTCGGCAAGAGTGACTTTAGGGAGGTGTACTTTGAGGAGTGTGTGTTTATTGACTCTGATTTGTCGATGGCAAACATTTGTGACGTCGGATTTAGAAATGTCATTTTTGAAGGTTGCAAAATATTAGGACTAGACTTTTCGGTGTGCAATAAATTGGCTGCTTTATTTTCTTTCAAGAGCTGTATGATGGACTATTGTAGTTTCATTTCGATGAAACTCAAAAAAATTCACTTTAAAGATTGCTCTATGAAAGAGGTAGATTTTACATTTGCTGATTTATCGTTGTCAATATTTGATTGTTGCGCGCTAGATAGGGCCGTTTTTCAAAACTCGGTGCTTGAGAATTCAGATTTCAGAACAGCAGTTAATTTCACAATCGATGTAGATAGTAATAGAATGAGAGGTGCCAAGTTTTTGAGTACTCAACTCGAAGCATTGCTTAGTAGGTATCAATTGGATATCTCGTAACCTACCTACCTACCTACCTACCTACCTACCTACCTACCTACCTACCTACCTAC
>CAMQUV010000030.1 GCA_947037995.1 uncultured Rikenellaceae bacterium | reverse complement strand
CCGCTACTGATAGGCTCGCGCCTTTCCAAATTACAACGACTAAAGAGTCAAAGCCTGTGGAGGTGCAATCTAGTATTGCTCGCCTCCGCAAGGGGGGAAACTCGAGTGCCGTTGGCACC
Source organism: uncultured Rikenellaceae bacterium (assembly GCA_947037995.1). GTDB lineage: Bacteria > Bacteroidota > Bacteroidia > Bacteroidales > Rikenellaceae > Mucinivorans. The sequence continues at coordinate 8,465 of CAMQUV010000030.1, read as the reverse complement.
TTTGGCTCGCAGGGCATAGTCTGCAATATCCTTAGCTTCGTCTATACCAGTATGCCGACAGGCAATTAAAAGGTGTCTCTGACACCCCGACAGGCAATCTTCAAGTGGCGTTGCAGCCGAGTCTCCGCAAAGGGTGTTGTTTAGCTACGTGGGTCTATTGCCCACGACAATTTATTACGCAGAGTTTGGTAGAACGAGTCACCGGGGAGTTCGATTAGCCGTAGTTTTGTGGGACATTGCGTGACAGTGTAAGTTGTGCCACTTTCGATTTCGAAGTAGCGATTATCTAGGGTTAGTCTAATTGGTGAGCTATCGCGAGTGGAGGCTGTGATTCGAATTACCTCTTGCTGACCTATTATAAGTGGCCTAACATTGAGGTTGTGAGGCGCTATCGGTGAGATGATAAAAGATTGGCATTCGGGCGACAGTATTGCACCTCCGACACTCATTGAGTAGGCCGTTGAGCCCGTGGGAGTTGCTATAATTACGCCATCAGCCCAGTAGCTGTGTGGTGGGTTTTGGTTGATGCTAATCTCGATATTCACCATCGCACCAGTTTGTTTTTGGATAGAGAATTCGTTTATCGCTATATTGCTGCCTTTCAGAGCATTGCCCGAGGCTTTGATAACTGAGCGTTCGGTGATTTTATAGTTTTGATTAATAATATTATTAATAGCATCGATTGCATTGTCGAGTGATGTTGAGGCCAGAAAGCCAAGTCTACCACAATTTACGCCTAGGATTGGTATATTTTGGTTGAAAACCTGTCGTGCGGAGCAGAGAAATGTCCCGTCGCCGCCGAAACTAATAGCAAAATCTGCTTCGAAGTTGCCAGTTGGGTTGACTATGGTTTGGATTTCGAGCGATTGGATATGGTTGAGGACGGTTGCGATATTCTCTGATAGTGTTCTATAAAAAATGGCTATTCTCATAATGTTTTCTTGCTTTTTAATATTTATACAGCTATATTTGTGCAGACAAACATAACTAAAAAAAATGACAAAACTATCTGTTAATATAAATAAGATTGCGACTTTGCGTAATTCTCGTGGAGGCGACACTCCTAACGTCTTGATGGCTGCCCTCGCAGCAGAACAATTTGGGGCTGAGGGCATTACTGTGCACCCTAGACCTGACGCTAGGCATATTACTTATGCTGACGTAAGGGAGCTAAAAGCCAATATCACCACGGAACTTAATATTGAAGGGTATCCATCGGAGGATTTTATCCAAATGGTGCTCGAGACAAACCCTGCTCAAGTTACACTTGTGCCAGACCCACCCGAAGCGCTTACATCAAACGCCGGATGGGATACAGTCAAGAACTGTTCTCTGCTCACCGATATAATCGCTCGTTTCAAAAAACAGGGTATCCGTACCTCTATTTTCGTTGACCCTTGCCCTGATATGGTTCGTGCGGCAGTTAAAACTGGTACAGATAGAGTCGAACTCTACACAGAAGCATACGCAACCGAATTTATCACTGACCCACATAAAGCCGTTAAACCTTTCGCACTTGCTGCACTTGCTGCACAGGAAGTGGGACTCGGTGTTAATGCTGGGCACGACCTAGATGCACAAAACCTGAAATTCTTTGTCCAAAACATCCCTAATCTACTCGAAGTATCAATAGGGCACGCACTTATTAGCCAAGCACTTTACCTTGGACTCGAAAATACTATTAATATATTTCGACGCTGCCTTGATGAATAATAATGCTCCTAACACTACCTACGCTGTGACCAATATCGAAAACAATCTCGATAACCCAATATTTCAAATTATTGGGAAAATTGCCGATGAACTCAGCCTCGAAGCATACGTTATCGGCGGATATGTTAGAGATTTTTTCCTCAAACGTGACCTTAATGATATCGATGTTACCGTTATCGGAGACGGAATTAAACTCGCCGAAGAGGTCGGCAAAGCGGTTGGAGCGAAAGTTACTGTCTATAAAACGTTCGGCACAGCCGCACTTAGATATAAATATAATGATACACACTGCGATGTGGAATTTGTTGGAGCCAGAAAAGAGAGCTATGACCCCTCATCCAGAAAACCAGCGGTAGAAGTAGGCTCGCTTATTGATGACCAAAATAGAAGAGACTTTACGATTAACGCGATGGCGTTCGCACTCAATAAATCAAACTATGGACAACTAATTGACCCGTTTGATGGTGTCGGGGACCTCGGAAAGAAAATAATTCGTACACCCCTCGACCCTAATAAGACATTCTCGGATGACCCACTCAGAATGATGAGAGCAGTCCGATTTGCTACGCAACTCGACTTCGAAATACTCCCCGAAACCCTCCAGTCTATCGCCGAAAATGCACCTAGACTCGAAATTATTTCGATGGAGAGAATCGCTACCGAACTCGAGAAAATTATGAAATCTAATAACCCCGCCAGAGGGTTCGAACTTCTCGATAAATCACTCCTGCTTGAACAATTCTTTCCCGAAATGATTGCTCTTAAAGGTGTCGACAAAGTGGGCAAAAATGCACATAAAGATAACTTTATTCATACGCTGAAAGTTCTCGAAAATATTACTCCTAATACGAACGACCTTTGGCTCAGATGGGCTGCGCTGCTGCACGATGTCGGTAAACCTAAATCTAAAAGATATAACGAAAGTCACGGATTCACGTTTCACGGACACGAAATTATTGGTGCCAAAATGGTCCCAACCATATTTCGTAGACTCAAACTACCGATGGATGATAGAATGAAATTTGTCCAAAAACTCGTGGTGCTACACCTTAGACCTATCGCTCTTGTCGAAGATGTTGTCACCGATTCTGCTGTCAGAAGACTGCTCTTTGATGCCTCTGATGATATAGATAACCTGATGATGCTCTGTGATGCCGATATAACCTCGGGCGACAGCAATAAAGTGAAAAGATATCTCCAAAATTTTGAACTCGTTAGAAAGAAAATTGTCGAAATTGAACAAAAAGACCATATTCGTAACTTTCAACCACCCATAGATGGACAAATTATTATGCAAACTTATGATATCGAACCCTGCTCAACGGTTGGTGATATCAAAGCGCAAATTAAAGATGCTATTCTTGATGGAACTATTCAAAACGACTATAATCAAGCATTCAAACTGATGGAGCAACTCGCTGCTAACTACGGACTTATCAAAAGATTACACCCCAACAACTTCACCTTGTAGAAAAATATATTGACGAAAAACCAGCACTCGTAGCTCTCAAAACTAACGACAAAATCGTTGCAGCTGCCGTCGATGCACTCCAAGCCGAACGCAGAAAATTACCCTCGTACTTCAAGGCTCGTATCATTGTCGATAAAATATCGTTCCAACAATCTACGTCCGAACAAGTCGCTAAAAGTCGAAATTTCCCCGGCGGATTACTCGCTATTGACCTTACGATGGGGCTGGGAGTGGACTCGCTCTACCTCTCAAAAATATACGATAAAGTTATCTCCGTCGAAATTGACCCCAACAAAGCACTTACCGCTATACATAATTTTAAAACCCTCGGCGCTACAAATATTGAAGTTATATGCAGCTCGGCAGAACAATTTATCGAGGAATTTAATGGCATCGCTGACCTCGTATTTATTGACCCTGCTCGAAGAGGCCTACTGGGTCAAAAAGTACACGCACTCCAAGATTGCGCCCCAAATGTTATTGAGATTATGCCCCGCGTTAATCAAATCGCACGTTCGGTTGCAGTGAAGTTATCGCCGCTGTTTGATGTCGATGAATTGTTTAACATTTTTGGCGAAAATATTGAAGTCGAAACCGTCTCGGTTAAAGGTGAATGCAAAGACGTAGTTATGAAAATGGGGGTTATTGCTAACCAAAATATGCTGTCACTCACAGTGCTGAAACATGCTGAGGATAGCCCCATAAGGTTCGCTTTCCCCACCAAAAAGATGCCCAAACAGCACTCCACAGGGCTGCTTAAACTTGAGCAAGCTAGGTATATACATATCCCAGATGTTACTTTTGTTAAAAGTAGAACCATCGGAAAATATATGTCTCAATACTATTCTAAATTAGATTATCTTATTGGTAGTCATTTGTTTACGGCTGACAAATTAGAGGATTTTATAGGACGTAGTTTCGAAATAACGGCGGTTAGTGAGTACAATCCTAAGTCGTTAAAACGTCTACTTAGTGGGTTGGGAGTCAAAAATGCTACTTTGTATCATCGTGATTTCCCACATTCGTCCGAGTCGATTTATAAAAAACTTGGATTGAAGGAGGGTAGCGATTGCTCGTTATTTTTTGGTCGTGTTGCAGGCACGTTATATTACGTCATAGCAAAGCCGTAACGATGAATGAAAATCGCCATAGAGAACAGGGCTTAAATTTTCACGAGTTATTTCAACTGCGTTATAATCCTGAGGTTTTATTTACTCTGCATTATCAGCATTAAACTGCATCATACCGATAGATTTACGATAGTCTGCATAGGCTACTTTGTAGTGGAAATTTGAGTTTACCGCTGCTGTAAAAGACTGTATCCAAGATAGTTGTGCTGACAGCACGTCGAGTATTGGTAGTCTACCTTCGTTATACGAGTAGGTATTAAGCTCCAGATTTTCCTGTGCAATTTCAAGGTTTTTGCGAGCTACTTCGGCTTGTTTATAGCTTTGTTCGAGTGAAGTGATAGCATTTTGGAATTCCGATGATATTTGGTTTCTATTATCTTCGAGGGCAAGGACTTGTATTTGCGAAGCCGCTCTCGCCGCTCCGAGAGTTTTCTTGCGTTCCATCCAGTTAAAGATAGGTGTTCTAAGCGACGCAAAAGCCATTCCATAGAGGTTTTCTTTGCCACCGAAGTTCATACTAGCAGTTCCCCAAGAGCCTTGTACTCCCGCTACAATTTGCGGGTTAAATTTAGATTTAACTACTCGTTCATTTTGTCGCGCGAGGTTGATTTTGAGGTTTGATATAGCGTAGTCGTGTCTATTATCCAGAGCGAAATCGATAGAGGTCATACGTGGAAATTTGTTTGGAGAGCCAATAGTATCTGTCACTTGATAGTTTACAGTTTGTGACTGTCCCACCATATTATTAAGGTTTTGGAGTGAGACGTTATAAAGTTTTTGCGCTGCAATGTGTTGCATATTAGCTTCGTTGAGTCTAGTTTCGACCATCAGTAGGTCTGTTTTCGAAATAAGTCCGTCGTCAAATCTTTCTTTCACAATACGGTATAGGTTCTCGACGATACTAACATATTGTTTTGTGATATCGAATTGTTTGGCCGATGCCGCGAGAGTCACATAGGTAACTTCGGCAGCATAGAGTACATTTTCGACAGTCAGTTCTTTTCCAATTTTGGCAATATTATGTTCAATTTTGGTAAGTTCTGTATTATTTCTAACAGCGTGTCCGGCATATATATTTTGTTGCAGTGTTAGTGATGCACTATACGTATAATTTTTCAGGCTCATCCCAGGGATGTTAATACTGAACGGAACGTTCGTCATATAGTTTGCATCGGCGGCCGCGCTAAGAGAAGGGTAGTAACCTGTTCTAGATGCTTTAAATTTATTTTCGGCAGCAACGATTTGTTCTTGTCCCATTTTAATTTGGAGCGAATACTCGAGCACCATTTGTCGATACGCATCGAGTGAGATTTCGTTTTTGACATTATGCACTTCGGATAGTGCTGTTTGTTTGGTTTGGTTTGGTTGTTGCGCCATAGCCGCGGCAATAGTCGCTACGGTTAATGTTATGTATGATAATATGCGTTGCATTATACTTTATTTTAGGGTATTGTATGAGTATTATTATTTGGCTTTAATTTTCAGTATTATCGTGTATGTAACTGGCAGTACTACAATCGTTAGGAAAGTAGCTACAAAAAGTCCTCCCATAATAGTTGCGGCCATCCCCCCGAAGAGTGCATCGGAGATAAGCGGTAGCATACCGAGGATAGTTGTTCCCGATGCCATTACAACAGGCACGATACGTGATTTTGTAGCGGCAATAACTGCATTAAGCGGTGCGAGTCCTTGCGCACTTTCTATGTCAATTTGTTCTACAAGAACTACGGCATTTTTGATATTCATCCCCACAAGGCCAAGTAGCCCTAGTATCGAGAAGAAGTCAAACATTTTGCCTGTAATAGCAAGTCCTGCCACCACACCGATGAGTATCAGTGGTAGCATTAGAAGTATAACAACAGGTCTGCGGTACGACCTAAATAGTAGTAGCAGTGTAATAATAATTAGAATAAGTGTTAGCGGCATATTTTCGCCTAGCGCTTCGTTGCTATCATTTTGCCCTTCTTGTTCACCGAAAACAACCATTTGGTATCCTTCGGGCGGTGTTACACCTTTAGAAACTTTATCGAATACTTGCTTATAGGCGTCAATGGCGTTGGCCCCAATTAGCGGGTCGCATTGCGTTCTGATAACCTTTTGTCTGTTATATCTTTTGAGTACACTATACTGGTATGATTGCGTAATAGAGTCGGTGATTTGGTCGAGCGACACCACAACATTATTAGCATTAAACACTGGTAAGCTCCCCATATTCGCTAGGTTAAAGTTATTAATCTTCGAATCTTTGAGCAGTATAGGCATAAACAGGTCTCCTTCGCGGTATTCTCCCATAGGAACCCCCTCGGTTGATAGTCTTGTATATTGCGCCATCATACCCCTCGTGATACCAAGTCTTTGACCCTTGTTTTGCGAGTAGTGCGGTTGTATTACAGGAACTTTATTGCCCCAGTCCGAGCGAACTCCCGAGACAAGTTCGCACTGTCTCATCAGGTTTTGCGCTTGGTTATTTAGCATCAACAGCGTATCGGCATTAGGTCCCATAAATCCTAGTTCTATCGTAGCTTCAACAGCTGGCGACAGTTTGAAGAGTGTGCTTCGCACCAGCATATCTGGGTATTTCTCTTGCGTATAGACTCCAAATCTATGTTCGACTGCTGTCGTCGAATCTTGGTCAAACAGTTCTACGAGTATATTTGCCACGTTTGGTTTTGGGCCAATCGAAACAGAGGCAAGGTAGTATCGCAGCGGGCTAGAGCCTACTGTGTACGACACTTTTTTGACTGCTGGTTGTGCCGACAGGTAGTCCGTAAGCTCTTGCATTTGCTTATCCGTATCGTGTATCGAGTATCCGTCCGGAAGGTAGCAATCGGCTTTGAAGTAAGGTTTGTCGAGGTTGGGAAAGAAGCTCTGAGGAGCTAGCCCCATTACTAATATCGAACTGAAGAACAGGGCTACCACAGCTGTAATAGTCCACCATTTAAATTTAATTAGTTTGCGTAGTATTTTGTCAAATCTATTATAGAATTTTGTGTCGTACGGGTCAGATATAATGTCATCAGCCTTTGGCTCTTTGAGCATAAAGTTTCCAAATAATGGAGTTTGTGACAGTGCTAGAAACCAGCTTAGTCCCAACGATATTGCAAGTACAATGAACAGTGGGTTGACAATCTCAGCTACTGCCGAAGGTGCTAGGTATAGTGGTAGGAACGATGCCACACCAATAAATGTAGCCCCGAAGAGTCCCCATTGTGGTATAGTTGCCCCTTCTATCAGTGCTTTACGTTTTTTTGTTCCTCTTCTCATCGCTACTTGTGAGTTGTCGGTAACAACAATAGCATTATCCACCAGCATCCCCATAGCAATTATGAATCCGGCGAGTGAAGTTCTGTTTAGCCCAACGCCCATCATTAGCATAATCAGCATCGTTCCTCCGATAGAGAATAGCAGTGAGCTTCCTATAAGGACTCCAGCGCGCCATCCCATTACCAGTAGAATTATCACTATTACTATCACGATTGACTCAATTAGGTTTATTATAAAACCATTATTCGCCTCACGAGCAATTTCTCCTTCGAGGTATAGCGGTTCTAACTCGAGCCCAATAGGCACCAGTTTCATAGTTTCGTCTATTTGTTGTTTTACCCCTTCTCCTGTTTTGACAACGTCGCGACCCGGAAGAGTTGATACGCCCACACCAATCGCTCTTTGTCCATTGACTCTCATCAGTGTTGACGGTGGGTTAGCGTAGCCCTTCTCGACTGTTGCGATATCTCCAATTCGAATTTGAGTTCCGTCAGTAGTAGTTACAATTTGGTTGCGAATATCGTCAAGGTTTGAGTATGTACCGCTGGCATTAATCGTTAGATTCATCTGCCCCGCTTGCTTAATCCCAGTACTGATAATTTGATTTTGACTCTGTACTATTTGTACGATAGAGTTTGGATTGACCCCCAGATTAGCCAGTGTCGGAAGGTTGATGAACATATTGACAACCTCCCTTTGCTCTCCATAAAGAGATACTTTTTGTACGCCATCTACCGTTTCGATTTGAGTCTTGATAGCTTGTGCCCATTCTCTCATTTCGGCATAAGTATAGCCCTCGTCTGCAGTCAGTGCATAGTAAATTCCAAATACATCGCCGAAGTCATCCGAGACACTTATCGTTGACGCTTCGCGTGGTAATTTAGGCA
>CAMQUV010000029.1 GCA_947037995.1 uncultured Rikenellaceae bacterium | reverse complement strand
GCCTACACTCTTTCCCTACACGACGCTCTTCCGATCTCGACACCTTAAACAGTCGTGCCTGAATGCGTTCCCATTCCCATCGCTTCTGTTTCTCGCAGTTGTTTAGCTTAATGTCTTGCATGCCATTAATAAGCTGCACAACGCTACTTTGATTGGCTGAGGCTTCTTGGAATCGCATATAATCCAGTTTTCTGCGACGTTTCATAAACAGGAGTATCCACGTTATGTACAATGCACTACCAAGCAAGAATATGCCAAGTATAGTTAGATCATAACCGCCAATTACAGCCCCATATATCACAAAAGTTAGTACAGCCATTACCATACTTAGAAACGAGCCAGTCAAAAATGATTGTATTCTGTCGTAATCATCAATTCGTTGCATAATGTCACCGACCATCTTTGAATCGAAGAAAGATATAGGCAGTCGCATAAGTTTTGAAAGGAAATTGGATATCAGTGATATACTTATCCGGGTGGCCATATGTAACATTAGCCAACTACGGATGAGGTTATTTGCCATCTGACCTACAACAAGCACAACTTGCGCTATCAGTATCATTACAACAAATGATAGATTCCCTGTCCCAATACCTTTATCGACTACCGATTGTGTTAGGAATGGCAAAATAAGGCTCAATACACTAGCCGTTAGCATTGCTAGTCCGAGTTGCACAAGATAGCGTTTGTATGGCTTTAGGTAGTGTAATAAATGAGTGAATTTCAGTCGTTTATCCTCGTCTCCTTTTTCGTTGTAAAACTCAGGTGTAGGCTCTAATATTAGTGCAATTCCTTTGTTACTGGACTGCATCCACGCATTTTTGAATTATTCTTCACTATACTCAAGAAGCCCTGCGGCAGGGTCGGAAACATAAACAGTTTTTTGTGCGATTTTGTAAACGACAACAAAATGACGTTGATTCCAATGCACAATACAAGGCATATGCATTTCATCTCGCAATTGTTCCCACGAAATTTTAACCCCCGTTGAACGAAATCCAATCAGCTCGGCAGCATCACTTATACCCAATAGCGACACGCCTTCACGAGTGATATGACATTTATCGCGGAGGGTTTTTATAGAATAGTTACGGCCGTAGTACTGTGCTATTATCTTCAAGCAAGTCGGCCCGCAATCCATTGCGTCTAGTTGTTTATAATATGGAAATTGCATATATTATTTTTTATTGTGTTACAGCGTAACCTTCACTTTTAGCATAACAAGTCGTGGGCGAAGGTTATAAGAGTAAACGTAGGCAGTAATGTCCGATGTAAAAGCCGAATTAAACACCTCTGCGCCTAAAAGGTTGCGCCCCTCAAGAGAGTACTCAACTTTTTTTCTCCTGTATGAAATTATCGCATCGAGAAAAAACATATCTCTATCAGCCGTCTCTATCGCGTTATTATAGTAGTGCGAGCCTGAAGCGGTCGCTGTAACGCCTTTGCCAAAATCAAACAAAAGTTCGGCTCTTTGTGTTAAATAATCAATCGGCTCTGTATCTCCTATACTTTCCACACGCCCCATACTGCGGGTATAATCAGCGTTATATTCAAACGAAAGCCACTTTGCGAAGCGTGTATTAGATCCAAAAGTTGCAGTAGCCAAATCGTTACGAGAATCTAACATCTCGTCTTGGCGAATTATCTCGCTAAACGAGCGTGACCACCCTCCTGAAAGTTTGAACACGGTTGAGATGGCAAGCACCTGTTTGCTAAATTTTGCGGCAACACCATATCCACTCGAACTGTTTGGAATAGCAACAGATTTGATATAGCTCAGCGCGCCGCTGTAATCAATCGAGTAGGTCAAGTTATTATCTGTCTTCCAATACGTTCCTTCAAGGTTTACAAATATAAGATTCAGTGCATTTGCATAACTCAAAGATGCTCGATAGTCCTGCAGTTTTGTGTGGCGAATATCACCATCTTTAGCCGAAATATTACGATAATCGGTCATAACGAACCCTCTATATGAGTCGTAAATCCCGCCGTAGAACTCGTTGTATGATGCCGAAGCAGTGTATTTTAAATCTTGTGTGATTCTCCCATTAAGTTTGATTGAAGGTGCGGCAATAACAGTATTTATACTGCGATTGGTTATCTGAATTTTATCTTTTGTGGTGAGTGACATAAAATCAGCATAGATATATGCTCGAATATTTAGGGCGTCACTCAGCTTGTAGGTTACAGAAGGCCCGACAGTCAAATCGTAGCGTTGCCAATCAATATTGTTGCGCATTGAGTCGGCCGTTGGCGCTACTGCCAAAGCTTCGTTCATTGGTGAGAGTGCGGAATTCAGACTTTCGACGTGTGCATTAAATCCTGCATTTAGCGCAAAGCTCCACCTACGCCAAGTAAATCGTGTGTAGACATTGTTGCGCGATGTAATACGCCGTGAATCAAGTGTTTGCATCGCATTGGGATAGCCTTCGGGCGAATCGAAGATTTCGGGGAAAAGCAGCGGTTTGATTTCGAGCGAACTGGGCGCATCGTTATACTCCGTTATTGAGCGTACACCCAGCGAAAACCTATTTTTGAGCGGCACTATCAAATTCAAATCATTTTTCACAGCAAATGACGGAAGCTCGAACGACTGCGTCACAGATTCATCATTGCTCACCACCCTTCCATAATCTTTATTAAAATCACCCTTTAGATGCAATGAATTTGATAGATAGCTTTTCTTTTTATTGGTTTCAATATTAAAGTAGAGGTTAATCCTGTCGCTTTTCTGGGCGGCGTAGGTCAATTCACGAACAATTATTGGCGCAACGCCATTGAGCAAGTGTGTTGTTGTCGACACTCCTTCACTGGTTTGATAGTCATAAGAATAGGAAATATTTGCTTTAAACTGTGTGTTTTCCGAGAGTTTCAACAATATATTAGACGCAACAGCGTGGACATTATTATTGAGGTAGAGATTCTCATTAATTGGAGGAGTTGTAGGTAGTTGCACGCCGAGAATTGAGTGTGCATCACTAATTCCGCCATACTGCGAGCCAAGCTCTTTTGCAACATCATCACCCGTATTATTAGTTTTATAGGTCGAGAGCGATTGCATTTTTTTGCCGAAATACATCGCAACAGCCTCAACATTCCACATCCATGGCTCATATCCCACACCCGCTTGAACGCTACCTGTCCACGAACCTTTAGCGGTCTGTTTGAGTTTTATATCTAATGCAGCCTCATCGGGTATATTAATATTTTTAAGGGCTTTTATGGCTTGATGATTTTCATAAACTTTAACATTCATCACATCGTCGACACTGATATTTTTGGACGCCACACTGTAGCGACCTCCCATCATATCCATTCCCTCAACATAGAATTTACTAATAGCCTTGCCTTGATATGTTATTTTTCCCGATTTTTGAACATCGATGCCAGGCATTTTCCTCAGCACATCCTCAATAACTCTATCGTTTGCATCTTTATATTTTGCCGCAAAATAGGTAAGTGTATCACCTGTTTTGCGTACGTTGGGTATATCAGCTTTGACAACAACTTCCCTCACTTGCATCATTTTAGCGACTGTAAATACAGTAAGTTCTTGCGGTTTTGCCGATATTATTAATGTTTGAGGCTTAATATTAACGGCAGTTATGGTGATTTTTAAGGAGTCGACATTCTCGTTGTAGTCAAATGAAAACCTACCTTCACTATCGGTCATAGTGAAGGTATGAAGTTTAGTTTGCGAGTTATTTTGCACAATTACATTGGCAAAATCGACTGGTTTATTGCTCTTTGAGTCACGCACAATTCCAGTTATATTAATCTGGGCATAACTACTAACAACCCCAAGTGCAAACGTTATAAGAAGGATAGTTTGTTTGACATTCATATTGTTCTTTTCGGTATAAATAACACTACATATCTAGCTCCAATCGTGGGTAATAAGAGTCAGGCATAGTCATATCTACGGCTACTTTCGTCCATTTCCCCGTTGCATCTTTAGCAAAAACGAAAGCTTCACGTCCATCAAGAAATTTCATCGACAGAGGTGCTAACCATTGGCGTTTCCATAGTTTTTCGACCTCCTTGCGAGTGCATAGCTTCACTTTATATTTGGGGATAAAATCGTTCCCCTTGTTATTGAGAGCTTTTTGGTCATAAGCATAAATTGTACGGTTATCGGGTTGTTCAATGCCGACTGCTTGCCATTTAAATAGCCCATCAACATCTTCAGCTTTGAGTATAAGTCCTGGCAGTCCACCAAGTTTCCAGGGGCCAAAATTATATGGCAACTCCATTGCGAACCATGCATACCACTTACGCCCTCTGAATTCGGTTTCAGCCTTTTTACATAGGTATCCCAGTACAGTTTCTGTTTGCGGCAACACGTTCCAGCTCAGCTCATTGATAGGTTCTTTATATTGATAGTCGAGTTGAATAAATCTCGTCGACACCAATCGTTCATTAGCTTTTGGATAGGTGTAAATATCATTATAGATTGCAGTCTCATTTTCCCCCAGGAATTTTGGGTAAGCCACACCATCCGAGGCACCATTCAGCGTATTTCCCGAACTATTAACCGTGTTATCCATCAGGCTATCTCGAATTTCCGCATTGCGTCCATAGAATTTTGTTGTTTGGGCACCTATTTCCAGTAGATTAAAGTCGTAATAAATTTTGTGCCCCTTGAGTGTATCAACAACATAATCATACCTGTAGGTGACTAATAGTTTGCAGCTCTCAATAGCAGTTTGAGCCTTCACAGCTCTGAATGATGGTTCGTACTTAGTTGCCCAGCGCTGGAATTCAGAGTTTGAGAGGGCTTTTTTTTGTGCAAAGCAAGCTGCCGTTCCTAGCGCAACAAGCAAGCATATTGAAATTATTTTTTTCATAATTCTGTGGTTATATTATTTTTTAGCGTTAACAATACTGTTTCATTTTTATTCCTCGTATCAAAATAAGTAAGATAGAGTTGTTTATGTAAAAACCACTCTATCTCTTTGAAAGATTTTACCTATTAATGTACAAAGACAGTATCGCAAAATACATGATTATTACCTCCAGGACTGTGCAATCCTCCATCAGCATTTGCGCCACCGTTATCAATCATATTGTTATTACTGCAAGCGCATCCACAACCACCACCTTTAACTTCGTTCATTTCATTTTTTGAAAGAATGTTTTTTTCGATTTGATTTAATTTTAAAGTTTTCATAATTCTTTTTTTTATATTGTAAATATGTTAAATGGTCATTTTTGCTATCGACAGATTCCGAAACTGCCGTTTCAACGCGTATCTAATATTTATTGAAATTAATAATGTAAGGCACTTTCACTTTAGTGGTAAAAGGTAGGCGATTTTAATTTGAGGGAAATAAGATATTAGTACAAACTGTATCTACACTCATTGCGTGCTCATAATATGACGGTGAAGGGCAGAGCCACTGATAAAGACAATTATCACATCTTATGGAGTTTCTAATTTTTCTCCATCCATGATTCTGTTCGAGCTCCCGGATAATGATATCATAGATAGAATCATCTACGTTTCCAATTGATTTGGAGTTTATATTGGTGAATATTTCCCCATTAGGCATAATTGATAAAGACCCGAATAATAGTGTATTTACCGTCATGTGTGCGAAAACTTCACGTCTTGATAGTTGGCAATCCTCGATATCAGCTTTTGTTAGAAATATATTAGCATGAAAAAACTCATCGTTACCATCATATATTAGACTAAATTGATAATTTTTAATTTTGTGCTCATTTATAAAATCCAGCCAAAATTTGTATTCTTCCTCGTTTTTAATAATAAAATGGTTGCTAATATTATTATGTTTCATCTCCTCAGAGCAAATCCACTGCATTAAGCTGTCATTTTCTTCTTGATTAGGTGATAACTCGCATATTAAATTGACTTTGTATCCAGAAGCTATTATTTTAAGTATCACGGTATATTCCACATTTATGGTTGGACATAGGATGTGAAAAATTACACTGTTTTTGTACTCAGTTAACAATTCTAATACAGACTCAATATCGTAATTTTCTATATCAGAAACAGTAATGTTAATTTTACGAATATAGGGCGTCATATTCGTTTTAAGGAATGTGTGTATTTGCTCAGGCAGCAATCTATTTTGATGTAATGAATTGACAGGGTATATTATTTGTTTAAAATATTGTTTATCGGAGCATTGACCGCCTGAGTATATATTAATAGTGTGGAGATAGCTCAATATATTTTCCCCAATATCACGATTATCATCTTTCAACAATTTATCGATATCAAATTGTATATTGAGTAAGGGAGGGAGGGATATGACAGAAGCATTTTCATTAAATATTTCACCTAATTTATTCTTTACTATTTGCTGTACAAATTCTTTACATGGATTATCAATAGTTGTATTGTCAATCAAAATGCAATAAAGATTATCATAATTGAGTAGATGCTCGCAGATGTGACGAATGTTTGGGTTAAGTGTAAAATCTAGAATGGTAAAGAATTTAGCATTATATAATAATCCTTTATTGTTTTTCACCCAAAGAAAGGTGTCTGGATATAGTATCAGTTTATATTTCATGTCATTATTTCTTTATTAATTCATTACAACCTCTTCCATTAATTGTTTATACAACTTAGGGTTATTTTTAAGGTGATTTAGGCAGTGAGATGAGTATTGTTTGAATTTCTCTTCATTCATAAAGCCTTGGCATTTTGGATTGTCACCACTTATATTATCAATATAGAATAGGCACTGCATACATCCATTATTTCGATGACATTTGTCGCATTGTTGTTGTAGTTTGTCTAAATATCCATTAAAATCACTCGCAATTTTGTCACTATTTAGGTCTACTCCTATTTCGGTAACGGAGCCTAATGCAAATTCATGGTTAATACGTTCACATTGCAATATCTTACCTGTAACTGTAACAAACATTTTTTTCCAAAATGGTACACATGTACCAGTAGGTATCGTTTCTACAACCGTTTTATTAATAAGTAAACTGTTATAGTTTTTAAAAACATTTCCGCTGTACTTATGCAGATAATTAAGTAAATCACTTGTATTAGGCTCAGTGAGAAATAGTTCTTTTGAAAGTTGTTTGTAATTTTCTGACGACATTATGCTATCAGTGGCGTTTTGATACGTCATATTAAATTCATTGATTTTTTCGGGGCGAATACCTGAATTATTTAGTTCACTAATAGTCGTCTGTTTATCAAATTCATGTTCTATAAATTTGTATGTACCTTCAACACTATTGCGATTATGCAATACCGAATTAAAACTTACATGTTTACTAAAATAATCAGGGTATTTACTTCGGAGCAATTTAATATTTGTAAATACATGGTTAAACGAATTAGCACCATCTTTTTTAACTCTATAGCTATGTCCTCTTTCATCACCATCTAAACTTATTAATAGATCCACTTCTTTAGTCACAAGATATTCCATGAATTTATCTAATAACATAGCATTTGTCGTCATCGAAAATCTAAATTCTCTTGAAATATCAATTTGTTCAACGTACTTAATTGTCTGCTTAATTAGTTTCATATTCATCAAAGGTTCGCCCCCATAGAAACTAATATGTGTTTTTTGTTTTGCAGAATCGGTGTTATTAGAGCGCCATATGTCAGCTAAATAGTCGAGAGTTTTTTTTACTTGTACAAATTTCATATAGTTTTTTTATCTTTTATCATACCCATAATATAGGTCTCCATAACCACAATATTTACATACAAGATTGCAGTCATCTGTAATTTCAAAAGTAATCTGTTTTAAATTAATAAGATTATATTCAATGTCTTTATGAGAAATTCGTAATGTTTTCATTAGAAGTGATATTATATTAAAACTTTACAATAGCTTTATATACATTTAATTAACTATCATTATATGCACACACAATGTTTTCGTTTGTACAATAATAAGACAAATAGCAACGCCGTAGATAACAAAATCATACTTTAATATATTATTTTTATTATATTTGTAATAAAACCGCCTTAGCCTATGAAACGCCACTACATAATATTTGTATTTGCAATATTTGCTGTTGTTGCCCTACAAGTGAATTTTATTGTGAGTCAGCACCAGAACTATTTTGCGAAACAAGTATCTACTATCAATAGCGTATTAGCAGTGTCAATCGACAAAGAGCTGTACATACGCAACCAAAACTCGCTAGAAAATATAACAGAATTACAAAGCATCATTTTTCTGAATAAAACTAGCAGTTCGGCGATAGCCAAAATCTCAAAAAACCTACGATTTAGCCCCGAACTTCAAAAATTTGCAAACGATGCAAGTCATCGCAAAAATGGAATGATTGTGCTCAATGACAGGTTTGTAAATCACTCTTCGCAAGACGATGTTTTTGATGATGGAATACCACTAAATATAGTTGCCCTAGACTCAATCTTCAAAGCGCAATTAGAACTGGATTATCATACGGCATTTACACTTTATGCTAAAAATGATAGCGTACTCAGTTCAATAGGCGACACAAAAAGAGATTACAACTATACATCCTCGCCCAAACAGATAGGCATGGCAGGTCACCAATTCCTTATCACACAGATAGATATACCCCTATCGAATTTCCTCGAACAATCAATCTGGATTTTAACACTATCAATGCTTTTCATCTCAATATCACTCATCACGCTACTCTATCAATTAACCACAATCAGACGTAAAACCAACCAAATCAAACAGAGTGAACTTGCTATAAATGGAACTATCCACGACCTAAAATCACCGTTGAATAGCGCAGTTACGATGCTCAGTTGGTTTGAAATGACCGAAATTGATGTTCAGAAAAAACACCTCCTCTCATCAAGCCTCGCAGGTCTAAAAAACCTTGCTCTAAACATTGAATCTCTACTTACAAACGCAAGAAATGACAAAACCAAAATCACTGTTCACAAAGAAAAAATAACCTCGGTCGATATACTAAATACCATTGAACAACTCCAAACAGAGCTGACTTTCAACTATCCCTCCAAGGCTAAA
>CAMQUV010000028.1 GCA_947037995.1 uncultured Rikenellaceae bacterium | reverse complement strand
AAAAAAATGCTACGACACACTTAAACTTACATCTGACAAATTCAAATATGCAGACATACCGGCATCGGCTAGAGGTATGGTCGCTATTGCTGAGAAAATGTTTGGCGAAAAAGACTTTGTCTCTACGGCTTACTGGGAACCAAACTACCTGAAAGACTTTGTGGTCACTGCCTCTAAAAAGAAATTACTGTAAAACAAACGCTGATAAATAGCGATATGATTATCGTATTTTCATTATAAATAAATAATTAACCTAACCCAAATGCTAACAATCGTCCTGCTAATTATAAGTATAGTAATGCAGCTAGTGGCAACTGTTATTGCATATAGTTTGGTGAAAAGTACGAAATTCAACGCCTCGTGGATTCTGCTTACATTTGTGCTGACGCTGCTGCTTGTCAAAAGAATGGACGACCTGATGTCCGAACTTAGTAAAATGTTAGACTGGGCACAGATAATACATATACCCCAATCGGTCGCTATATGGTCAGGAATGGTTATTTCACTATGTTTAGTGGTGGCGATGCTGCTTATCAAAAAACTATTTAAACATATTAGAGTTACCGAACAGCAGAGAGCACTAACGGAAAGACGTGTGCTGCAAGCAATTATTGACGCTCAGGAAAAACAAAAAGGAGAGCTGGCCAAAGAGCTACACGACGGACTCGGCCCACTGCTATCAACGGCACAGATGTCGATTACGGCGATTAAACCCGAGGGAGAGTTTCAACAAAAAGTGGTGGCGAATGCGGTCGAAGCGATTATGCTGTCGATTAAAACGCTCAAAACAGCCTCGAGCTCGCTTTCATCGCACGTGCTCGAAAATTTCGGGCTACACAGAGCTATATCCGGAATAATTAAAAGTTATATTGCACTACAAAAAACTAAAATAAACTTCTATACAAACCTAGAGAACAGGCGGTTCCCGAACGAAGTCGAGCTGGCTATATATAGGATAACTAACGAACTGATGAACAATACGTTTAAACACTCGGGAGCGCAAAACATTGACTTCGACCTTGTGTGGAGCGGGGCGCTTATTGAGATGAGATATAAAGACAACGGATGCGGATTTGACATTAATAAGAACCAACAGGGTATGGGAATACAAAATATTTACTCTAGGGCAAAAAGCCTAGATGCTCAAATAAATTTCATTGCGGAAAAAGGAGCGGGGTGCCAGGTTGATATTACGATTAGAACTAAAGAAATTAAACTGTAAAAACATAGAATAAAACTTCGAACTTATGAAAAATATTATCGCATTAGTAGCGGTGCTGGTATCCTCTTCGGGACTAGCCATAGCGCAAGAGGATACGCAAACACCTCAAAAATGGAACATTACACAATGTATCGAGCAAGCTACGGTCAATAACCTTAGGGTGTCGCAGGCGATTGTGGATGTCAAAACGGCGAAACTGGGTATCGAAACGGCAAAACTGGATTACATTCCGTCGATAGGGGCTTCGTCGAACTTCAATACCAATTTTGGGAGAGCGCTCGACCCTACTACATATCAGTTCTCGAGCAACGAAACTGTACTTAACTTTTCGGGTGGCGCACAGATGAATACTACAATTTTTGGTGGGATGGCAAAGAAACACACCCTCGAAAAATCGAAACTCACCGAACAATCGGCGCAAAAAACTGTAGAGAAACTCCAAAATGAGATTACAATTGCTGTGGCGGGTTCGTACTTACAAATCCTTTTTAACAAGGAGATGATACAGACCTCTAAATCGCAAATCGAATTGATAGAAGAGCAGGTTGTGCGTTCGAAGCAAAAAGTTGACGCTGGAACGTTGCCACTGGGTGATTTAATGGAGATTCAGGCGCAGCTTTCTGCTGAGAAATATAACCTTGTTAAGCTACAAAACCAGCACGCGACTTCAAAACTCGGGCTGATGCAACTAATGGAAATCAGAGAATTCAAGGGATTCGACATAGTTATTCCAAGTATTCCAGCTTTATCGCCATTTATTATGAGTGGATTTAATGAGGTCTACACCAAGGCGTTAGAACTGCCTAGAATCGAGGTAGCCACACTACAAAGTTTGAGTTCAAAGAGAGATGTTTCGTTAGCAAAAGCGGCGCGATACCCTTCTCTAAGTTTCTCGGCAAATTATGGTAGTTCGTGGTCGGACGCTAGACAAAAGCCCGATATGTCTCCTAGCGGAAATGTGACTTATGGTAAATACCCTTTTATCGAGCAGCTTGGCGACAATGCTTCGGGGTCGGTCGGTGTTTCATTAATGATTCCAATTTTCAACGGTATGAAGGCGCAACACGGCGTTCAGAATGCTGTATGGCGTCAGAAAAAATCAGAAATCGCTTTATTGCAGGCAAAAGACATACTATATAAAGAGATACAGCAGGCATATTTGGATGCTAAGGGTGCGTACGAAAGATACGTATCGGCGAGCGAGGCGGTAGAATCGTCGCAAGAGGCATTTGACTACGCCCAAGTAAGATACGACAGTGGCGCGGCGACTTCGCTAGATTACAACACATCAAAAAACAAGCTAATATTGGCTACTTCGCAGCAACTGCAGGCTAAATACGAATACATTTTCAAACTCAAAATCTTAGAATTCTACGTCGGCAAGCCTATTGAATTATAGGTCCAAAGGCGCCCCGTTTGTGCGTGGTCACCTTAGCAAAAGTAGAGTTCAAACAGTTCGAGCGCTACTCAATATTGGCGCAATGCCCATAGATACTTTACTTTTACCACTACCTAAATTTGGTTTAATTAATTTATTTATCTATATTTGCCAATTGTTTAAAATAAAATCAATAATAATTACAAGAAACAACTATACAAAATTTTTACCCTATGCAAAATAAAGGTGCTCTAAAATTCTTAGCTTTTATGCTCGCTCTAGCGTGCGCATTCCAGTTATCATTCACATTTATCACTAGCGGTGTCCAAAAAGACGCGCTTGAAATCTCTAACGGCGACGCTGGCAAAGAAGCAGCATACCTCGACTCTATGAAGTCCGAAGTGGTCTACAACCTCGGATTTATGCAGTACACGTACGCCGAATGCCAAGAACGAGAAATAAACCTCGGACTTGACCTTCGTGGAGGAATGAACGTTACTCTAGAAATTGAAGTCCAAGACATTATCAAAGCGCTTGCGAACAACAACCCTAACCCACAATTCCAACTCGCTCTTGTGGAAGCCAAAAAAGCGCAAACAGTTTCGACCGAAGACTATATAACACTCTTCAACCAAGAATACCAAAAAATCGCTCCCGACGGAAACCTTGCTGCAATTTTCGCTACGGTTGAATTTAAAGACAAAATCAAACCGAACTCGACTAACGAACAAGTTATTAAAGTGATTAGAGAAGAGGCCGAAGCGGCTATCGCAAACTCGTTCAACGTCCTTTCTAACCGTATTAACCGTTTCGGAGTTTCGCAACCTAATATTCAAAGACTCGAAAACTCAGGACGTATCCTAGTGGAACTTCCTGGTATCAAAGACCCTGCGCGTGTTCGTAAACTGCTACAAGGAACTGCTAACCTGCAATTCTGGTCTACCTACAAAGCACAAGAGGTTCTTCCTTATATTATGCAAGCCAACCAAATCATTTATGACCTGAACGCGGCTAACGATACACAAAACGCTGACTCTACCAAAATTCAAGTAGAAAAAGTAAAAGAAGCGGACGACATTGTTGCGGCGCTTGCTGGAAACGAAAATGCAGCTGACTCACTTAACGTTACGGATAACAAACTATACCCGCTTATCGCAAAACTACAACCCTTCGAAAATGACGGACCTGTTGTAGCTATGGCTAAAGCTAGCGATACAGTTGCTATCAACCAAATGCTTAGCCTACAACAAGTTAAAGCACTATTCCCTCGTGATATGAAATTCCTTTGGGGAGTGAAAGCAGCACAAGACTCAGATAACTACTACGAACTATACGCTATCAAATCTACATCGAACGGCAAAGCACCGCTTGATGGAGCAGCAGTTGTTGACGCAGCTGGACAATTCGGACAGTCGGGCTCGGCGGCTGAGGTTTCTATGTCAATGAACGCAGAAGGAGCTAAGAAATGGGCGAGACTTACTGCAGACAATGCGGGAAACTGCATAGCTATCGTGCTTGATAACTATGTGTATAGCGCACCTCGTGTGAGTGGCGAAATTACAGGTGGACAATCGCAAATCTCTGGTAACTTTACTATCACAGAAGCGAAAGACCTTGCAAACGTACTTAAATCAGGTAAACTACCGGCTCCTGCTAGAATTATTCAAGAAGCAGTCGTAGGACCAACTCTTGGACAAGAATCTATTGACGCAGGTATGAGCTCGTTTATTCTAGCATTCGTACTTGTTCTTATTTATATGATATTCTTCTACCACACAGCTGGGGTGGTTGCTAGTGTTGCTCTTATTGCAAACCTGTTCTTCCTGTTCGGAGTGCTTGTTAGCTTCGGGTCAGTGCTTACACTGCCTGGTATCGCCGGAATTGTCCTTACAATGGGGATGGCGGTTGATGCGAACGTGATTATTTACGAAAGGGTCAAAGAAGAACTTAGATCAGGAAAAGTCCTCTCTACTTCACTTCGTGACGGTTTCAAAAATGCCTACTCAGCAATTATTGATGGTAACGCAACTACTCTTATTACGGGGATAGTACTATTTATATTCGGAACAGGACCTGTTCAAGGATTTGCTACTACTCTTATTATTGGGATACTTACTTCGCTGTTCTGCGCAATATTTATTACTAGACTTATTTTCGAAGCACTGCTTAACAAAAATAAAAATATATACTTTAGTAATAAACTAACGCAAAACTTCCTGCAAAATACTAAATTCGACTTTATCAAAGCGAGAAAATATGCTTATATGTTCTCTATCGCAATACTTGTTGTCGTTGTTACTTCGCTTTCGATTAGAGGGCTTAACTATGGTGTTGAATTTACAGGAGGACGTACGTTCGTTGTGAGATTCGACCAACCAGTTGCCGATAATGCAGTCAGAGAAGCACTAGATGCTAACTTCGCTGTAAATGCTAGTGAAGCTGAAAAATCACTCGAAGTAAAACAATTTGGTACCGAAGCGCAAGCGCAAAAACGTATTATTACACAATACAAATACCAAGACAACTCTGAAGATGTTACTAACCAAATTAACGAAGAACTATACAAAGCGCTGGCGCCTCTATACGCTAACGAAATATCGTTCCAAGAATTTACTACTACTACAGAAAATCCGTACGGAATTATAGCAAGAGATATGGTTGGACCTTCGATTGCACACGATATTAAAATCAACTCGCTTATTGCAGTATTCTTCTCGCTTATTGCGATTGGAATATATATCGCTATAAGATTCAAAAAATGGGAGTATGGTATCGGTGGTATCGTATCGCTTATTCACGATGCGCTGCTTACTATCGGACTGTTCTCACTGCTTTATACTGTGATGCCGTTCAACCTTACTATTGACCAAGCATTTATTGCCGCGATTCTTACTATTATCGGATACTCGATTAATGATACAGTGATTATATTTGACCGTATTAGAGAAAATATGTTCCTGTTCCCGAAAAGAACTAATAAAGAAAATATGAACAACGCCGTGAACCAAACTCTAGCGCGTACCGTGAATACAGCTGGCTCTACTATTGTCGTGCTGCTTGCAATATTCCTTTTCGGTGGAGAAGTTATTAGAGGATTTATTTTCGCTCTGCTTGTTGGAGTTATTGTAGGTACCTTCTCTTCTATATTCGTTGCTACACCTGTGGCTTATGACCTTCTTAGAAAAAAAGAAAAGAAAAACTAATACGCTTAGCTGATAAGCTAAGACAATACTAAATAATATAAACACCCCCAACTCATAATATGTGAGCTGGGGGTGTTTGTTTGGGGTGATGCGAAGGTGTAAACAGAACTAGATAATGTTTTGAAAGATGATAACTCCCCTTTTTAAGATATTTTTCGTTTTTGTGCTTTTTTTATATATCTTTGTACAACAATTTTTACACTCACAAAGAGCCATATACCCCACCATTTAAATGAAAATTCACAAGGAAGGTTACAATATTATTGTTAGGTCGACAATTCTTTTCGCCCTATTAGCGATAGTCGTTACGTTAACGACACCAACTATTATTGCCTGCATTGCAGGTGGAGTGCTACTTTTACTATGGTTGTTCATTATTAGATTCTTCAGACAACCTGCCAGAATCACACCACCAGAAAACAACTCTATCATCTACGCTCCGGCAGATGGAGAAGTAGTAGCTATTGAAGAAGTCTACGAAGATGAGTTTTTCAAAGACGAGAGAATTCAAATATCTGTTTTTATGTCCGTGTGGAATGTACATATGAACTGGTACCCTGTCTCGGGTGATATCGAATATCACAAACACCACCAAGGGAAATTCCTAGTTGCGTGGCACCCTAAATCGTCTACTGAAAATGAAAGAACTACTACCGTAATTAATACGGGAACGAACAAAGTACTGTTTAGACAAATTGCTGGTTTCGTTGCTCGAAGAATCGTAGCGTACGCACCTAAACA
Organism: uncultured Rikenellaceae bacterium; assembly: GCA_947037995.1. GTDB lineage: Bacteria > Bacteroidota > Bacteroidia > Bacteroidales > Rikenellaceae > Mucinivorans. Next base: position 2,525 of record CAMQUV010000028.1, on the reverse strand, counting down.
CGAAGCTGCCAAACAAAATCAAAATTGCGGATTCATTAAATTCGGCTCCAGAGTTGATATATTCCTGCCACTGGGGACGCACGTAAACGTCAAAGTGGGAGATATGACAACGGGAACTAAAACCATTATAGCAAACCTTCCGAAATGCAACTAACACCTACTATGAGAATCTTCGCTGCTATCGCAGGGGTGATTCTAATTTCTCTTTTTATATGGTACTTCTCAACACTTGTGTTCTATGTACTGGGCGCGGCAGTGATTGCTGTGGTTGGAAAACCTATTGTGGCTCTTGTTCAGAAGATTCGCATTAAAAAATTCTCGCCATCAAGAACCCTGGCGGCAACGATAACACTAGTCTCTTTAATTGCTATGATTACGGGGCTACTGTACGTCATCGTACCAGCTACTTTTAACAAGATTGGGGCACTCAGCCAAAACGCTGATATCGCAACAAGCATTTCACATCCAATTAGTGATTTGCAGAACAAAATAAATGAGACATTTCCGCAAGCAAATATCTCTTTTAACGAAATTATAAAGAAAAGAATTGAGCCACTACTTAATAGCGACCTTATTCAAAACACGGTGGGGACGGCTATTACGTTCACAACGGATATAATGATGGGGATTTTTTGCGTCAGTTTTATTGCTTTTTTCTTTCTCAACGATGATAAAATGTTCTCCTCGTGGGTGACAGCGATGTTCCCATCGAAACTCGAAGCGAATGCTACCAGGGCGCTAAATAGTGCCACTACGCTTATTGCACGATATTTTGTGGGAATATCAATCGAATCATTAATCAAAATGGTGGTTGTTACACTTGCACTGTATCTAATGGGAATGGACTTTAATACGGCCATACTCGTGGCAATGATTACGGCTGTCCTAAATGTTATTCCATACGTGGGGCCGCTCATTGGAGGGGTCATAGGGCTGGGAATAGCTATTGTCTCGAACAATAACGCTATCGAAACCGATGCTTTGATTGCACAGGTGCTTACGGTACTTATTTTGTTCCAATTTGTTGATAATATGCTACTGCAACCATATATATATGCCAGCTCTGTAAAAGCACATCCGCTCGAAATCTTTATCGTGATATTGATGGCAGGGCAAATTGCGGGAATTGTTGGTATGCTATTGGCGGTACCGGCATATACGGTCATAAGAGTCTTTGCAAAAGAGTTCCTTAGCAACGTGACGCTCGTGAAAAAATTAACTGAAAATATATAAAAAAAATAATAAATATTAATCCTAAATGAAAACCATCAACGAACTACAAACTATTGCCACTCAAGTTAGACGTGACATCATTAGAATGGTCAGCAATATCAACTCGGGACACCCGGGGGGCTCTATGAGTGCTACTGATATAATGACAGCACTCTATTTCAAGGTTATGAATATCAACCCTGATAACTTTACTATGACTGGGAATAACGAAGATATGTTCTACTTGTCGAATGGGCATATATCGCCGGTTCTGTATAGCACTATGGCTAGACGTGGATACTTCCCCGTGGAAGAGCTCTCTACGTTCAGACACCTTGGCAGCAGACTACAGGGACACCCTTCGCCAAGCACAAAACTTCCGGGAATTAGGGTTGCCAGCGGTTCGCTCGGACAAGGACTTTCGGTAGCGGCTGGTTCGGCTCTTGCCAAAAAACTCGATGGTGATACAAACAAAGTGTTTGTTATGATGGGAGACGGAGAACTCGAAGAGGGGCAAATCTGGGAAGCGGCAATGTTTGCGGTGGCACACAGAATTGACAACCTTATAGCTATTGTAGACTGGAATAACCAACAAATTGATGGCACTTGCCAAGAGGTTCTACCTGGTAGTGTGAATAACCTTCCTGAAAAATTCGAAGCATTCGGTTGGAGAGTACTGCAAGTTGACGGACACAATATGGAAAAAGTCGTTGAAACACTTGAATATGCTGCGACTACAGCGTCGGGGAAAGATAAACCAGTGATTATCCTTGCTAAAACCATTATGGGAAAAGGGGTCGACTTTATGGAAGATACTTGCGAATTCCACGGTAAAGCGACAAATGCTGACCAAACTATCAAAGCACTAGAACAGCTCAAAACTACACCGTTAGGAGACTTCTAGGTCAATAAAAAAATATACTTATAATATTATAGAAATTAGATTCGATGAAAAAATATACAATACAAGGAAATAAAGATACACGTAGTGGATTTGGTGATGGACTCGCCGAAATCGGGCAAATTAACCCGAATGTTGTCGCTATGTGTGCCGATTTGACTGGCTCAGTGAAATTTGACAAATTCCAAAAAGAAAATCCCGATAGATTTTTCCAAGCGGGAATAGCAGAAGCAAATATGATTGACGTGGCGGCTGGACTTGCTACGGCAGGGAAAGTGCCGTTCGTAGGGACGTTTGCGGCGTTTGCGACGGGAAGAGTCTATGACCAAATCAGACAATGCCTCGCTTATACAAAATCGAATGTAACTATTTGTGCTTCGCACGCTGGGATTACGCTGGGAGAAGATGGTGC
>CAMQUV010000027.1 GCA_947037995.1 uncultured Rikenellaceae bacterium | reverse complement strand
TCACCGGCTGGGGGGGAGGGGGCTTCGATATTCTTAGCTTCGCCTATACTGGCGTGCCGACAGGCAATTAAAAGGTGTCTTTGACCCCGACAGCCAATTAGAAGGTGTCTCTGACGCCCCCGAACCAATCCCATTAAGTTATTGTGATGCAGAAAAAAAACCTATTATTCTGATTGTTTAAACGTAATCGATTTATTTAGGACAAACGATATAGTAATAGTTGCGATTTGCACGAGTGCGTTAGCGATAGAGGGAAAAATCCCAAAATGTTCGACCATAGTTTTGATTCCCACGTAGTTTACGATGATATTAATAGCGACTACCGCTGCGTATAGCGAGAGTTGTTTTCCTTTTCTGTGGTGGTGTTTTTTCGGGAATGCGATTTCTCTAACGAGAAAGAAGCCGGTAAAAAAGGTAATCACGAAATTTATCATTAGCGCCATAATCGGGGCAGATATAACAATAAAATCAAGGTTAACATCGTTTTGTTGGAGTATAAAATTATAGATAATCCAGTACTGCACAATACCGTAGACAGCATTAAGTCCGCCAGCGAAGGCGTATTTAAATGTCTCTTGGGGGATGAATTGGAGCGGTTTGATATATAGCGCGTCAGCTATTTTATTAAGAATTCTAAACATAATTGGAGTATAAGTCGTGCAAATTTAGTAAATTTGTACACACAAACCAAGATAAAATCAATGCTATGTCATTTAAACTAGAGTCAAAATTCGCGCCAACCGGCGACCAGCCTCAGGCAATCGCGCAGTTAACTAAAAACCTTTTGGAGGGCGATGGCCATAATGTGCTGTTGGGTGTAACCGGTTCGGGCAAGACTTTCACGATGGCAAATGTCATTCAAAATATCAACCGCCCGACGCTTATACTTAGCCACAATAAGACTCTGGCGGCCCAGTTATATGGCGAATTCAAGGCGTTTTTCCCCAATAACGCTGTGGAGTATTTTGTCTCGTATTATGATTATTATCAACCCGAGGCCTATTTGCCGACGTCGGATACCTATATCGAAAAAGATTTGGCAATCAATGATGAGATTGAACGACTAAGGCTCTCTACGACCAATGCCCTCTTGAGCGGACGTAAAGATGTAATTGTTATAAGCTCGGTTAGTTGCCTCTATGGGATTGGTAATCCGGAGGATTTTCACGCAAATACACTGTCGCTCAAACGCGATGAAAAATATAAACGTAGCGACCTGCTACGCAAGCTAGTCGATGCCCTTTATGTGCGTAATGACCAGAATTTTGAACGAGGTGCGTTCCGTGTTACGGGCGATACGATTGATGTATGGGTGTCTCATATCGATATAGCTTACAGGATAACGCAATGGGGCGATTATATCGAGTCGATTCAAATTATTGACCCTACTACGGGTAAACGAATCTCGTTAGAGGATGAGGTTGAAATACCACCGGCAAATAATTTTGTGACGACCAAAGAGCGTATTGATGGAGCGCTAAAACAGATAGAATACGATATGAACCAGCAGTATCTCCATTTTATTAATAATGGTGAGGACTTGTATGCCAAACGGCTGAAGCAACGTGTGCAGTATGATTTGGAGATGATTAGGGAGGTTGGCTACTGTTCTGGGATAGAGAATTATTCGCGCTATTTCGATGGCAGGGAGCCGGGCTCTCGTCCATTTTGCCTGCTCGACTATTTCCCACGCAATTATTTGATGATGATTGATGAGAGCCACGTTACTATTCCTCAGATTCACGCAATGTATGGCGGCGACGCAGCCCGCAAGGTCAATTTGGTTGACTTTGGATTTAGGTTGCCCGCGTCAAAAGATAATAGACCGCTGAAATTCGAAGAGTTTGCAGGGCTGCAACCACAAACAGTATATGTAAGTGCTACGCCGGCAAATTATGAGCTCGATAAAGCCGAGGGAGCTGTGATAGAACAACTTATACGTCCAACAGGGCTTCTCGACCCAGAGATTGAGGTTCGTTCGTCCGTTGGTCAGATTGATAATTTGTTAGAAGAGATTGGAATTAGAACGAAGAATAATGAACGCGTTTTGGTGACTACTTTGACAAAGAGAATGGCCGAGGAGCTGACTAAGTTTTTCGATAAAAATGGTGTTAGGGCAAGTTACATTCACTCGGACGTCGATACAATTGAACGTATTGAGATTATAGACGATTTGCGCGCTGGTCGTATTGATGTACTTGTTGGGGTAAACCTATTGCGCGAGGGGCTTGATATCCCGGAGGTGTCGTTGGTAGCTATTATGGATGCTGACAAGGAGGGTTTTTTGCGGTCTGAGCGCTCTTTGACGCAGACAGCAGGAAGAGCAGCGAGAAATGTTAATGGTAGGGTGATTATGTATGCCGACGTTATTACGAAGTCGATGCAGTTGATGATTGAAAAATGTGAGTATAGACGCTTTAAGCAGCGACAATATAATGAGCAGAATGGCATAACTCCCACGGCGATACACCGTGAGTTGCGTAGTTCTATTGTGGGCGATAACCGTGAGAGCAAAGCTCGTCGCGCAAGTCGCAATGGCGGGACTGTTATTTATGATTTTGATGCACCAAAGGCATCTGAGATTGTAGGAGGTGGTTCGATGGCTGCCCAGTCGGAGGTTAGTTACTCGACCTTGAGTGATTTAGAGGCGGCTATATCAGAGAGTCGCGAAGAGATGGAGTCTGCGGCTAAGGATTTAGATTTCTTGCGCGCGGCAATGTTCCGCGATAGGATGTACGAGTTACAGAAACGTTTACCGAAGAAATAATCTCGGACTTTTTTGCAGCTGGTTGTCTAGGTTGCGAGCTTGTATATTTCACTCATCTTTTATGAAATCTTATGTCCGTTGTGCTTTGAAACGTGAAAGATTATCACTAGATTTGCAATAATTACAATACTACTAAAAGGAAATATATGAGGGCTTACTACCACGATACAATACAACAATTCTCCCAACAGTCATTCGATATTATTTGGGCTAAGCTGACTGCTATGGGACGCGGCGACCTGCTGCAAACCCAAAAACTAGCGTGGGCAGAGCAGATAATAATACTCAAATCGCAAATTTCACATTGCAGTGGTGATGTCTATTTTGAATACACAATACCACGTATGGGCAAGCGCATTGATGTGATTCTACTCATTCAGGGCATAATATATGTGATTGAGTTTAAAGTTGGAAACAAAGAGCATATCAACGCAAATATTAATCAAGTATGGGACTATGCTCTCGACCTAAAATATTTTCACGAGCAAAGCCACGACCTGCCCATTATACCGATACTCATATCTACTCAAACCGCAAACCAAGATATTAATGTGTTTCAAGACTATGATAAAATAGCACATCCTATTCTTAGTAATGGCAGCAATCTTGCGGATATCATAAGGCAAACTCAACTAATATTTCAAACTTCCGAAATAGATAACTATGCCTGGAGTATAAGTAGGTACGCCCCCACGCCAACTATTATCGAGGCTGCGCAAGCACTATATAAAAATCATTCCGTGCAGGATATCTCACGCTCTGATGCCGGTAATCTTACGCAAACTAGCGATTATGTATTTAAAATTATTGAAGAGGCTAAAGCCCAGAAAAATAAAGCAATCTGTTTTGTAACGGGAGTCCCTGGGGCAGGTAAAACGCTTGTCGGACTCAATATCTCAACCCAAAGTGTAGCCAAAGACAAGGTTAATGCCGTCTACCTGTCCGGAAACGGACCTCTAGTTAAAGTGCTGATTGAAGCCCTAACTCGTGATAAACTCCAACAGCTTAAAGATAATGGTATCAAAAAAACGAAGAAAGAGGTGGAACAGGAAGTGAAAGCATTTATCCAAAACGTTCACCACTTTCGAGATGCCTGCCTAGAAGGCGCTGTAATCCAAGACGGAGAGATAGTTGCCGATATAGAATATTTCAGAAGTCAAGAGAATGTTGATAAATCCTACGTACCCATAGACCACATTGCAATATTTGATGAGGCGCAAAGGGCGTGGGATAAAAATATGACTGCTAATTTTATGCAGCGCAAGAAAAATCGCCCTGGATTCCCCTATTCCGAACCCGAATTTTTGATTTCCTGTATGGATAGACATAAAGATTGGGCGACGATTGTTTGCCTAGTAGGGGGTGGTCAGGAGATTAATACGGGTGAAGCAGGAATTAGAGAGTGGATAAACGCTCTGAACGAACACTATAAAGATTGGCATATACATATTTCATCCCATCTCACTGATAAAGAATATGCTGCAGGCGAGGCGTTAAATTTATTGGCGAATAGGCCCAACGTACATACCTCAAAAGACCTTCACCTGTCGGTGTCATTACGTAGTTTTAGGGCAGAGAAATTGTCGCAATTTGTCCATCAACTGCTCGATATATCTATTATAGAGGCTAAAGAGACGCTGCAACAACTAACTCAATACCCAATAATCCTAACTCGAGATATAGATAAGGCAAAACATTGGCTCCGCAAACAGGCCAGGGGCAATGAACGCTATGGAATAATTGTATCGTCGCAGGCCTATAGGCTCCGACCGTTGGCTATTGACGTCAGATTTAAACCCGATTCAATACATTGGTTCTTAGCTGACAAAAATGATGTTCGCTCGTCATACTATTTAGAAGATGTCGTAACCGAATTTGACATACAGGGGCTAGAACTAGACTATACTTGTGTTGTTTGGGACGGTGATTTTAGATTCGCGGATAATAAGTGGAGCCCACACTCATTCGTAGGCAGTAAATGGCAAGATATCAAAAAAGAAGAGCGCAAGGTGTATCTCAAGAATGCATATAGAGTATTACTTACGCGCGCAAGGCAGGGGATGATTATTGTTGTTCCAGAGGGTGACGAAAGTGACAAGACTAGATTGCCCAAGTATTATGACACTACATATAACTATTTAAAAGGGCTTGGAATTAGCGAAATTTAAAATTCGTAAATCCGCAGTTTATTTATGATGATATGGCTCGCCCTTAATGATAGTATGTGCTCGGTAGAGTTGCTCCACGAATAGCAGGCGTATCATCTGGTGTGAGAATGTCATTTTCGACAGAGACAGTTTCCCATTTGCGCGTTTGTACATCACTTCGTCAAATCCGTATGCTCCGCCCACAACAAAAACTAGCGTTTTCACACTACGAATCCCCTGTTGCTCAATAAACTTAGCGAACCCCTCAGAGCTATACTCCGAGCCGTTCTCATCAAGGAGCACCAAGTGGTCGCCGCTCTCAATTTTAGCCATGAGCAGCACGCTCTCCGCCGTTTTAAGTTGCGCTGGTGTAAGTGATTTCGCATTCTTTACGTCCGCAATCACCTCCATCGAAAAATTGGCATAGCGCGTCAACCGTTTCAGGTACTCATCTATTCCTACTTGGAGGTAGTTTTCATTAGTTTTACCAACTACTAGCAGTTTAATATTCATTTACAATACAATTATTCAAATACTATATCGCCAAAAAATTGTGGGACGTGAAAATTTGGAGTTGGCATATCTATGGGGTTCCAGCTCAAAAAGTGCGGTTTCGTTAAATTGTCGCCACACTTATAGAAATTGGCAGTAGCTTTTAGCCCTTTAAAGTTCTCGATATTATGTTTAAACAGGGCAGTAGCAGGAATCGTCACCATCAGTGTCCATTGGTTACCAGTGGGTGTTGTAGCGATTTGTTCGTCAAAACATTCTGTCCCGAGCGAGCTATTGCGCTTAATGCTTTGCATTGTCATTTGATTAGCGTGTGTGGCATTAGGTTTTTCTTTACGAAACCCGAGCAATGCTTTGCCGATACAGGTAAATTCAAAGTTGTAGTATCCCGAATCATCAAGTGCGAGGAAAAATTCAACACAAGAATCTGTCCATACTTCGCCATTATCTTCTTTGACAAGTGCTTTTGTGTACTGTTCTTTCACCTGAAATTCAATAGAGAGTGAATCGCCGTTATGCTGTGCTTTAAACTCCACTTTCGGGGCATACGGAAACTCCGCTGCCCAGTTATTGTTATTAATTTCCTGTGTTTTGCTCCATAGGGGAGCGGAAGGTATTATAAGTTTTCCAGACATTTATCTACGATTTTTTTCATTTGTGGATACTGTTCCTCCATTGATTGTAGGAGTTTATATTGCGCGTGAGTTCTGACTAGGTTATGATTATCATATTTCACTTTATAATAAGTATCCCCATTAATGTAGTCCATCAAGAATCGCAGCACCTGTTCGAATGTAATAAACATCCCCCAGCTAGCAAGGTTTTCGCGTTCAGCCTGGTTCAAAAACGCTCCAGCTTCGCTAAGGTATCCCTTGGTGTAACCCTCAAAGATTTCAAGTGAACTTACAACTTTGGAAAGGTCCTTATCATCCTCTTCGCCCATGTTTGTGTACGAGCGCAGCGCATCGCCATAATCGTGCAGGCAGGTTGCGCTCAAAACAGTGTCGAGGTCAATCACGCATAGCACGTCGCCGTTATTGTCAAAAAGGATATTGTTTATCTTGGTGTCATTATGTGTAACCCTTTGTGGGATAGCGCCACTCTCCACTTTCGCCCATAGCGACATCATTTTCTCGCGGCGACTCTCCACCCACTCAATTTCGGTTGCTAGCGACGCTACTCGTCCTGCTTTATCGGCCTTTATCGATTCGTCCCATTGCTCAAATCTAAAGCGCATATTATGAAACCCGGGAAGTATATCCGCTAGAGTTCCTTGAAAATCAGACAGTTGCGCCTGAAACTTGCCAATTCCTTTACCACCCTGGAATGCCAATTCGGGCGTAGCCGCCGAGCTGTAAGCAACGGTGTCACTGATAAATTCGCAGGCCGCCCAGTACTCACCGTCAGCGTCCAAATGATATAATTCGCCGCTCATTGTAGGCGTTACTGTCATCACCTCGCGCGTAGCATCACCACCAGCTGCAATCACTTTCGCACGCAAATGGGCAGTCACACGACTAATGTTGTCCATCATCGAGGGAACGTCGGTGAATATTTGTTTGTTCTTACGTTGCAGTATGTAGTTAGGCGTTTGCCCCTCGGTACGTATAACATAAGTGTCGTTTATAAAACCTTCTCCCAACTGCTCTACAGTCGAAATAGTGCCGTTAACCGCAAATTGCGAGGCTATATCTTTGAGTTTTGTTTGCATTTTGTGTGCTTTTATCTAAATGTGTAATTAAAATCGAAATTTGTTTTACAAAGATAATAAAAAAAATAACACGCCAAAAACCGTTTAAACATTACGCTCGCACAAAGACTGCAACACACCCTTAAAAACTATTTATTAAATTTTTTACATAATTAACAAAAATAATTTGGTAAATGGAATAATTGTTTTACCTTTGCACTGTAATTAGAAAACGAGAACGGAGCATTACTAGCAGCTTAGCTCCATTATAAACATAAAGCTGTTTTCATAATTCAAGTTTGGGTTAGTAGTTTTTAAACCATTAAGGGGGTTTAAAAACCAAAAAAGGTCACTATTTTATAGTGGCCTTTTTTTTGTCCTACCCCTCCCCTCGTGAGGCAAATTTAGGATGTCGTTGCCACCCACCATTCTGGCGCGAGATAGGTCTTGACGCTCAAAATCCGCTCTAAAAAGGCATTATACTGTGCAGGAAGCCTATAAAACAGTTACTTGAGTCCCTTATTTTTCCCAATTTAAGCAAAAAAAAGTTTTTTTAAATAAATTAATTATCTAAATTTGCACCCAACAATGATTACAGTTACTACCATAAAAGAACTCCACGATGCCCTGCAAAATGTTAGCGGCACCGTCGGCTTTGTACCTACGATGGGCGCGCTCCACGCAGGACATATCAGCCTTGTGAAACAGGCCAAAACAGCTACGGACCTCGTAGTGGTTAGCGTTTTTGTTAACCCTACTCAGTTTAACGACAAACAAGACTTCAAAACATACCCTCGCACACTCGAGGCGGACAGCATTCTACTCGAATCGGCAGGAGCAGACGTTATATTTGCGCCTACGGCCGAAGAGATTTACCCCGAACAAGCATCTCCAAAAATATCACTACAACTTGATGGCCTCGATACAGTTATGGAGGGAGCGTCAAGACCCGGACATTTTGACGGTGTGGTACAAGTTGTCAACAGGCTGTTCGATATAGTAGAGCCCGAAGTTGCTTTCTTTGGCGAAAAAGACTACCAGCAGCTCGCCATTATTAAAAAGCTTGCCGAGTGGAGGAACTATGATGTTCAGATAGAGCCTTGTCAAATTATCCGTGGTGAGGATGGGTTGGCACTGTCATCGCGCAACGCACTACTAAGCTCTGAGGCTAGGGTAGTGGCTCCATTTATACATAAAATCCTTGAAATTGCTTCGTCAAAAAACAATGACCCTGCAGAGATTTGCAGCTGGGCGAAAACTCAAATCGAAAATCATTCCGACCTATTTAAGGTTGACTACATTACCATAGCAGACCAAAATAATCTCACAACTGAAACCGAAATTACTAGAAATTCCAGAATTTTTGCGGCGGTATATTGTGATAATATTAGATTAATTGATAACCTCCCAATGCAATGCTTATAGAAGTTCTAAAATCAAAAATTCATAGAGCTACGGTCACACAAGCTGACCTAAACTATGTCGGCTCAATTACTATTGACAAAACTCTGCTTCAAGCGGCAAACCTTATTGCGGGCGAAAAAGTGGCTATTGTTAATAATAATAATGGCGAAAGATTTGAAACCTACATTATAGAGGGGAAAGCAAATTCTGGACAAATTTGCGTTAATGGAGCTGCTGCACGAAAGGTGCAGGCTGGCGACGTTATAATTATTATATCGTATGCGTTGATGGACTTCGAAGAGGCTAAAACATTTAAGCCGGCAGTGATTTTCCCTGATACAGCGACCAATCTACTGTAAATATTTATAGTGAATGACATAAAGAAATAGACCTGCTAGTGTGGGTCTATTTTTTTGCAGTGTGCGTAGTGTGGGGGAGTGGGATGGTTGTTGCGGGGCAACGCCACTCGAAATTTGCCTGTCGGGGGGTCAAAGACCCCATTTAATTGCCTGTCGGCATACTGGCATAGGCGAAGCTAAGAATATCGAAGCCCCCCCCCAGCCGGTGG
>CAMQUV010000026.1 GCA_947037995.1 uncultured Rikenellaceae bacterium | reverse complement strand
TGGGAGAAGATGGTGCTACTCACCAAATTATGGAAGATATAGGACTGATGAAAATGCTGCCTAATATGACCGTGATTAACCCTGCGGATTATAACCAAACTAAAGCAGCTGTGCACGCACTCGAAAAACACGTCGGACCAGCTTACCTTAGATTCGGAAGACCTGTTGAACCTATATTTACGGACCCAGATGCCGAACTTGTGATTGGTAAAGCTGTGCAATGGGCTGACGGAAATGATGTTACTATTATCGCTACGGGACACCTGCTATATAGAGCCATTAAAGCGACCGAAGAGCTTACAGAAGCTGGATTTACGGTTGACCTAATTAATATACATACTATCAAACCTCTTGATACTGAGGCGATTCTTAACTCTGTCAAAAAGACAAAATGTTGTGTTGTGGCGGAAGAGCACCTTTGCAATGGGGGACTCGGAGACTCGGTAGCGCAACTACTAGCTCAAGAATTTCCTGCTCCTGTGGAGTACGTAGCTGTGGATGATAAATTTGGTGAAAGCGGTACCCCAGCGGAACTTATGGTCAAATTTGGACTCGAAACTCCAAACGTCGTTGCGGCGGCTAAAAGAGCTATCAGTAGAAAAAATAAATAGTTTTATATTATACTAAAACATAAATCTCATAATAATGAAATTTACCGCTAAACTAATTGCTGACTTCCTAGGAGGAACTGTCGAAGGAAACCCGGACGCTCAAGTCAATACTGTAGCCAAAATCGAAGAGGCGAGTGCCGATGCTCTCGTATTTCTGTCGAACCCTAAGTACGAACAATTTATATATACGACGGAAGCCTCTATTATTATTGTTGATAAAAACCTTATACCAACAACAAAAATCAACGCTACACTTGTTAGAGTCGATGACCCGTACGCAGCTTTTGCAAAACTACTCAAACTCTATGCCGATAGTATCCCGAGAAAAGTGGGGATAGCTAAACTAGCCGATATACATAGCACTGCTACTGTTGGCGAAAATGTCTATATCGGACAATTTGCTGTGGTGGAAAATAATGCCAAAATTGGAAATAATACGCAACTGTATCCGCAAACTTATATTGGGGATAATGCCACCGTTGGTGAAAATTGTATTATATACCCAGGAGTCAAAATCTATAACGATTGCGTCGTAGGGAATAACGTGATTATTCACGCTAATACCGTGATAGGAGCTGATGGATTCGGATTCGCTCCGCAAGCTGATGGCACATTTAGCAAAATACCGCAAATTGGTAATGTTGTTATACAAGATGATGTCGAAATTGGTAGCCACACAGCTGTCGATAGAGCTACGATGGGCTCAACTATTATCAAAAAAGGTGCGAAAATTGATAACCTTACGCAAATTGCACATAATGTAGTTATTGGCGAAAATACCGTGATGGCAGCGCAATGCGGAATAGCCGGCTCAACCAAAATTGGAGATAATGTTATGATGGGGGGACAAGTAGGACTCGCTGGGCATATTACTATTAATAGTGGTACCAAAATTGGCTCGCAATCGGGTGTTATGAATAATATTGAAACCGAAAATACGACTATTCTCGGAACACCTGCCATATCAGCTATACAAAACCATAGAATGAGTATAGCACTCAGAAAATTACCCGAAATGCAAAAACAATTCTATGCGCTTTGCAAAGAATTTGATAAACTCAAAAATGCGTAACCATTTTTTTGACCTGTAAAGTGAATGATAATACGTAAATCACTCGGTGAGAAAATTAATGAACAAATAAACCCTAAGTCAGACCAATCGGCAGTGGCTGATGGGACTGTGTATATGGGGATTGACCCGGGCACGAATGTGATGGGGTACGCTATACTGAAAATTGAAAACGCCGAACCAAAAGTTGTTACACTAGGAGTTATTAAACTCAGTAAATATACTGACCAATACCAAAAATTAGCACACATATTTAACCGAATTGTGGCTCTTATTGCACAATATCAACCCAATGAAGTAGCGCTCGAAGCGCCTTTCTTTGGAAATAATGTGCAAAGTATGCTCAAACTCGGAAGAGCTCAAGGTGTTGCTATGGCGGCGGCACTAAGTAGAGGGCTTGACGTGTTTGAATATATGCCCACAGCAGTGAAACAATCAGTTGTGGGGAACGGTAGAGCCTCGAAAGAACAAGTCGCCGGGATACTAAAACACCTGCTCGGGATTGACCCTTTTGCAGATAAACTAGATGCCACCGATGCGCTAGCAGTAGCACTTTGCCACTTCTTCTCACAAAGCTCACCTACAAAATCAAGACAAAAATCAGGCAAATCACCATCCTGGCAAACATTTATAAACCAAAACCCAGATAAAATCTAATGAAAAAAATTATCTCCCTTACTACACTCGCTCTTGCTGCACTTACGATATGCAGCTGCCAACCCAAAGAAAAATTTACTATCACCGGAAACTATAGCTCACCTAAAGAAAAACTTATCCTGAAAGTTCTAGAAGGCAAAGAAGCGATTACAATCGACTCTGTCGAATTTGATGACGCTAAATTTGAACTTAGCGGAACTGTCGAAACTCCTGCTGTTGCACAAATTGTTGACGGAGCGGGGAGACATATCCTTTATTTCCTTCTTGAAAATAAACCGATGAATATTGATATCATTAACGGCCTTACGAGACCACACGCAACCATTAATGGACCAGAAAACACTGTCGCTTATAATGACTTTGTTGATAAAAAATATGACGTTACTAACCGTAAGTCTTACGACTCACTTGTCAATGACTTCGTAAAAAACAACACGAATAACACCGCAGCAGCATATACATTCTTCCGCGAAATGGCTTACAGATTGTCGGCCAAAGAAATCCGCGAAATGGCAGCTACTTTTGCTCCCGAAGTACAAAAATCATCGTATATAGTTAAAGCCCTGGAACGTGCACAAAACATTGATAAAGTTGCGGTTGGTCAAAAATTCACTGACTTTACACTCAAAAACACCGAAAACAAAAAGGTTAGCCTTAGCGATGTTGCCGGAAAAGGCAAATGGGTGCTAGTTGACTTCTGGGCGGCGTGGTGCCCTCCTTGCAGAGCCGAAAACCCTAACGTGGTGAATATGTTTGAACAATATAACGATAAAGGCTTTACTGTGTTCGGAGTATCACTCGATAAAGAGGAAGATAAATGGAAACAAGCTATCGAAAAAGATAAACTAGGAAACTGGACGAACGTTTCAGACCTTAAATATTGGAACTGTGCACCAGCCGTAGCGTATGGAGTGACCTCGATTCCTAGTAACGTACTTATCGACCCTAATGGAATTATTGTAGCTCATAACCTTAAAGGCAAAGCGCTGCAAAATAAACTAGAGGAAATCTTTAACAAATAAAGCCCCATCACTACCCCTATATAACTATATCTAATAGTAAATAACGCCCCCACGCATTGATTGCGTTGGGGGCGTTTGTTTTGTTATTAATGCTGTAAGTATGTGACAAAATATTCGCTTTAGATATATCTGTCTAATTGCTGCGGTGTATCTTCTTAGTTTATCTTGTTAACCAATCTATCGAGGCTGCCGTCCTTGCCCTGTAACCATTCGTTGAACGTACGTTCAATCGGTATATCAACAGGCATATAATCGTACGCGCCATTCTCATAGAATGTTTTATTAACCCCACGAGGAATCCTAAACCAAAGCCACTCAGAGTAATATGGCAACGGTATAGGGTCGGCGTTACCAGTGGTTATTATATAATATCCGCCACAGGGCTCGCCTGCAGTTTGGCCGAGTCCCGATAACTTAAAGTGTTGCGCAAACTCCTGAGCGGCAGAATAGGTGTAATTGCTGGTCAAAACATAAACATTGCCGGTGTATTTATTCTTTTGTATTTTGGGTTTGATTTTCAGGCTAAATAGAGAATCAGTCGCAAGGATAGTACCCGAATCAACACTGTCGACAAGATTTTGGAGGCGTTCGATATCTGTTTTTGGCACGTCCAAATCTTTTAATCCATTGCCCAAAACCATTTTCGTAATATATCGATTAGCGTCTGTAACTCGGATTAACTCAGCCATATCAATAGGTTTGTCGGTCAGGTAGGCCAATGTTTTATTGATATTTGAAGTCATCCCTCCGGGATTTAGTCTGAGGTCGATTATGAGATTTGTTGGGTTGTGTCGCATAACTTTTCTCATACTCGAGTTTAGTTGGCTCGAAAACGTCCAGTCGACTCCCAATGCTAAAAGTTCAACAAAGTTCCTGCCCCAAAATGAGTTTATCTGGAGCACTCCAACGTCATCGTTCATTTTCTTGTAGGACACGATTTTAGTGCGCTTACCTTGTGCCTTTAGCGCACGTTTTTTGTCACCACTTTTCTTATAGAGTTTATGTTGCTCTTGGCGCGTTATTCCTTGCAGGGTAACCGTGTCTATTTTTGTACTATTTAATAAAGAGTATTCCACTTTATATGGAGGTTTAATGCCTTCCATAAACATATGATTTCTGAAATTTTGCCAGATATGAACGCTAGGCTCACGGTCTAAGTTCATCATTGACATTGCGTTTAAATCCTCTGCATTGTATAGTTTTCGGTTGAGAAGGGCCATACTTTGCGCAGAGTGCCCATTAACGCTGATTATCTGGGCGTGTTCGGGGATTTTACCCTCATAGTCATTAACGCAATAGACCGAGCCGTCTTTCCACGTTTTAACCCAAAGAGGGAATAGTATATCTTCGTCTTTAAAGTATCGACCGCGGTTATAGTTTCCGCCATCGGGGAATGCAAAGTGAGCATCGTTGAGCAGTAGTCCAAAGTAGCGTAGGGCGTAATAGTAGCTGGCATCACGAGGGTTACAGGCTGCAACTTTATTACGAATTATGTTGATGTTATCTTGCCATTGCTGGTCGGTGAGTCCACGTCGGCCGCAGATATACGAGCTGTCGATATGGTTGATAATGAAGTCAACCTCTTTCATACTATACACTCTAAATTGTGTAGAGTCCTTAATCCATTTAGCCTCTTTTTCAGCTTTGGTAAGGATTCTAACGGTATCTTTTGGCGGTTTTGCACTGGCACAAAGTGTTGTTATTGCCAGTAGCAGCGACACTAAGGTTGTTTTAATCATATTTTTATTTGTCTTTTATTATTTGGAGCAATTTTTCGAGCACAGCGTCTTTGCCGGTCAGATATTCGCTCGCCACGTAGGGGATATGGATATCGGGTGCCAATATTCCGTCTACTGCTTTGGTATAATCATCAATCTCAACTACCGATACGGCTGTTTCGAGAAGCAAATGATAAACAGAAAGTTGTGCGCCCTCAACAATCTCGCCATAATTCAGAGCATTATGCAACAGGGGTTCGCCCACAACAGTTCCTATATCGTTGTACTGCATAATATTAACAAATGATGCCGCTGTTGAGCCTGTATTTCTACTAGCTAGGACATAATACGACATTCCATCGACATACATTTCGGGGTCAAGGTCGACCTTTTTATGGACATCTTCTTGGGGGACATCAATATTAGTCCCTATCATATCTTCGGTCAGAAAATCATAATCTCCGATAGTTTTTTTAGACACTCTCAATTTCGCGCCTTTAGAATAAGGTATCGACGGTTTGTCTGTAAATATAGAGATAAGTTTGTCAAAGGCATCGCCATTGCCCCCAGGGTTACGTCGCACATCTATAATCACATTCGATATGCCATTTTCCTTAAAATCCTTGATTGCCGAATGGACAGTTTTTATTAGATGAGAGTTATCATAGAAAAACTCTTTGATTTGGATATAACCGCACTGCTCGTCTTGAAAGGTGGTAATATTATAACCGTTCGTTTTTTTGCTTTGCTTGAACCTATCTCTACTACTCAGCCCAGGGGTTTGGATAGAGAGTTTTTCGCCTGCTCTCATAAGTTCTATGTCAAAGCTATTTGAAACAGCACTAAAATGGTAATTTATCATTAAAGTAAATGGAGTCGAAAATCTATCCTTATACGAATATTTCAGATAATCCGAGACATTGACACCGTTAATTTTCAACAGCATATCACCGGCCTTAAACAACGGGTCGAACGATTTATAAACAAAAACCGTGTCATTCACGCAGCTAGTAATAACAGGGATTTGCTTCTGTTTCCTTACAATACATTTATATATATCTTTAGCTTCCTTCAGGCTCAAAGCTGTCACATAAGGGCCAATTCTATAATGCGGGTCGATATTATACGCCCAATCATAGTAGGGTTGCCAGATATAGCGATAATCGGAAGTTCGCAGTGTATCGGATTTAATCTCTTGTCTTCTTTGATTGATTTCGACTAACAATGCCTTCTCGATTTCGGGAGTTAGCAGCGAGTCCAGTGCTGGGTGTACGGCCGTTGGTTTTATCTCAGTAAATGGCTCAGTATTAATATGATACGTATCATAAACTAGATAATCCAACCCCTCGATAGGAGCCATTATTGCATTTCTAATTTTGCGTAGACTGTCTTGGGTATTGTCGGTTGATTTTTGTGCGTAGGAACAGGTTATTGATAATAATCCCACGATAAATAGTGTGATGCTGTGTCTGTGTGTAGTTTTCATTCCATTAAATTTTAAAAGTAATTAACAATTCCATAATACGCGTCGCTGATATACCGCTTTTTACAAATATACGAAAATCCGCCGCACTCACAAATTTGGTTAGATATTTATAGCTCGAAAAATCCCCTTAAAGACGACCGCCTCTCGGTGCGGTCTAAATGCCAAAACCCCCATCGCAATAGCTTGTGATGGGGGTTTTGTATGTGTTATAATTTCTAAATAGAGTGGTCTATCTAAGTGTTAGTTCGTCGATAATATTCTGAGCTTTACCCAGTTTTTCGACAACAAACAGCAGGTATCTAACATCTATATTGATACAGCGTTGTAGTTCTGGTTCGAAGGCGATATCGCCACTCATAGCTTCCCAGTTACCATCGAACGCCAGTCCGATAAGTTCACCACGGCTATTAAGTACAGGCGAACCTGAGTTGCCACCAGTAATATCATTAGTCGAAATAAATCCAACAGGAACAGTACCATTTACCGCCCAACGACCAAAGTCTTTATTGTCATACAGAGCTTTGAGTGCTGGGTCGAGTACGAAGTCAGGGTTGTTTTTATCCGCTTTGGCCATAACTCCATCAAGTGTAGTTACATAGTCATACGACGTTGCATCTGCAGGTTTATACGCTTTAACATTTCCGTAGCTAGCACGGATAGTAAAGTTAGCATCTGGGTACATCGCTTTTCCTTTGTTCATTTCGAGCAGGCCAGCAAGGTAGAGTCTGTGTCCTCTTTCGAAGTCGCTATACGCTTGTGTAGGTCTGTTCATTTTGCGAACATTAACAAGGATTTCTCTTGTTTGCACAGCTATTGGGTCTTTTTTCATTGCGCAACAGCTTGAGATAGCTTTAAGGAATCTGTCTTTGTTTGTATAGACGCTATTGTCATACATATCGCCAAATTTCTTAGCATAGCTAAGGTTTAGGAATTTCGGCATATAGTCAGCAGTAAGGCTATCCGACAGGATTTCGAACATACGAAGCGTAGCTTTTTTATCAAGGTCGGCGTTATAGTTTTTGAAGAAATCGTCAGCTACTTGCGTAAGCACTTCTGTGCGGTTGATTGTAGAATCTTTTGCACTAGCAGCAAGCACTCTATCGACACTAAGTGCCAGCGAGTGAGCTTCGGCTCCACCAAGTACTTCGCTAAAGATTTGCATATCGCGTTGGTATTCAGTATAACCTTTCACACCTTTTTCGATAAGCGGAAGCGCTTCGGCGTATTTAGCTCTAGTTGAGTCTAGTTTAACCCACGCATTAAATTGGTCTTGTTCCATTTGTTTGCGGTCTCTGATATTCAGTTTTTTCAGACCACGGCTCATACCGATTGAATTTTTCCAATAGTTCGACGAGCGAGCATATTTTGAAGCGTACTGCAGTCTAACTTTAGGGTCAGCCATCATATCAGCCCACCAGATACCTTGTTTTTCGCCACGGATAAACACTCTGACTGGGTTAGTCACATTGAGTGTTTGGTCGATTTCCCAAGTAGTCATATATCTATTAGTCGACCCAGGGAATCCTAGAGTCATAGTAAAGTCACCTTCTTTGACCCCTTTGGTCGAAACCGCTAGGTGTTTAGGAGCTTTATAGGGAACATTATCAGCACTATAGCTTTTTGTAGAGCCATTTTCTGGTGATGCATACACACGGAAGATAGAGAAATCGCCCGTATGTCTTGGCCACATCCAGTTATCAGTATCGCCACCATATTTTCCTACGCTTTGAGGAGGGGTGCCCACTAGTCTAACATCGCCAAATACTTCCATCGTAAATTGGATATATTGGTTACCGCCAAAGAAAGGTTTGATAAGTGTATGTTCGCATTCGTTTGCAAGTGTTGAGTCAGCCGCAGCAGTGATTGCTTTGATATTTTCTTTGATAAGTTTTTGGCGAACCGAGTCGGCTTGGTCAACAGTGGTTCCTTTGAGTGCCTGAGCAGTAACGTCTTTAATATGGCGAACGAATTGCGCTTTGAGCCCCTCTGCAGGAAGTTCTTGTTTATGATTTTTTGCCCAAAAGCCATCACGTAGGTAGTTATGTTCGATAGAGCTAAGTGCTTGAATATCGCCAAAACCGCAGTGGTGATTAGTAAAAAGGAGCCCTTGGCTCGAAACAATCTCACCTGTACATCCGCCGCCGAAGATAACGATAGCATCTTTGAGCGAACTTTGGTTGGCAGAGTATATAGCCTCGGGAGAGAGACGGAATCCGGCCTGTTTAAGAGCTTTGCTGTTTTGTTGCTTTAGCATATGCAGCAACCACATTCCTTCGTCAGCCTTTGCGCTTATTGGCAACAGCATCAACGAAGCTACTAGAATTAAGAGTTTTTTCATTTGGTTAGATTATTATGTGTTAGTAATAAATATTTTTAGATTTTCTCAGCAAATATAGTCAAAAAATAACCCCAAACCAGTTTTTATACTTATTTTATCTTCAAAAATTATGATTTGAACTAATTATTGTTTATTATTGTATCAGGAATAATCCATATTTCACCTAATTATCAAACAAAAAATGAAAAAACTACTAACATTAGCGTTATCTCTTATAATT
>CAMQUV010000025.1 GCA_947037995.1 uncultured Rikenellaceae bacterium | reverse complement strand
AGTAACGAGTCGAAGCTCGTTACTGAAAACGTGCACGTGGCGAATCAAATCGAGGCACCAACACAACTTAACGTTGAACCCAAATTGTACCTTTTCGTGCAACCCAAAATTAGGGTGAAAGACATATTGACGAAAATTAATTTTGAACCAACCTTCACTAACTCGCTTTTGGAGATAGCGCTACTCATTAAAACTGAACTGATTAACGAACATACGGTCACGGTTTATTACGATTTATTTGACCCCCAAGGCAATTTGGTCAACCAAGAATTTAAAGATATTTCGCTGGGGATGTACAAACAAGATACGGTGCGATTTACAGCCTCTATTGATAGTGTTCAGAAATGGAGTGCGAATAATCCTAACCTTTATACTGTGAAGTTTAGAGTGCAGAGAGAGGGTAGATTTACCGAGTTTTTTGAGGCTCCTGTGGGATTCAGAAAAGTGGAAATTATTGGAGATATGCTTCTGATTAATGGACAAGCTGAGGTTCTAAGGGGTATTAACGCTGATGTGCTCGCAGAACTTATTGACGTGCACACGCCATATTCGGTACTGGAACAAAGACTCAGAGAGTTGAAAGATATTGGATTTAATGCTATTAGAACTCCGTTTCCGTTGAAATCTGAATTTTATGCACTTTGTAATGAGGTGGGTATTTATGTTGTTGAAACGGCGAATTTGAATACTGGGACGAAATCTAAGAAATTGTTTAAGGGTGGAACGTTGGCTAACGTGCCTGCGTGGGAAGATATTTTTACGGGTAGGGTAGTGAATACTATTCTGCGAGGGAAGGCTCAACCATCTATTATTGCGTGGTCGATGGGTGGAAACGCTGGAAATGGATACAATATGTATGCGGCACATTTGGCTGCTAAAAAGACGGATGATTCTCGACCTATTGTTTATGATGGAGCGGGTAAAGAGTGGAATTCGGAGTTGTTTATGCCGATTTATCCTATTGATAAGACGTTGCAATCGGGCTCTAATTTAGTGCCTTTCGTACCAGCACGTCTTGAATTTGAAGGTGACTTTTTTGCTTCGCCTGTTGTTCAAGGGGCGTTTTACAGTCAGGCAGGAGTGGCAACTATTGATGAGTTGAAGGCTAAGTTTGCGAAGACTTTGCCGGAAGTGTTGATTGAATTGGTCGATAGGAAAAAAGGAATTATCGAAATCACTAATAATACGGGAGCTGCTATGACGAATGTTGTTGTGACGAGCAAGGTGTATCGAAAAGATGCGCTGAAGTATGAGTTTTCGAAAGAAATTAATTTACCATCGCAGTCTAAAGTGGCTGTGACATTGCGTAAAATTGCTGATAATCAAGAGTTAACGGTGTGTGTTAATGGGGTGTATGAGAAATTGTTTAATAATATAAAATAGTAAAAAAATGTTTAGATTTATAACCTTTTGCATTGCAATATTTTTTGTTTCGATATTTTTGTTTGTCGTTTTTCTAGTCACGTGGATTTTCACAGTCCCTTTTGACAATAAGCAGCGACGAGCAATACATAAGATATCACAATTTTGGTCGTACGTTATTTTCAAGCTTCACCCGAAATGGAAGATTGATATTATCGGCCGCGAGCACATTGTCCCTGGGCAGAACTACGTTATTTTGTCTAACCACCAAGCGGTGTTCGATATACCACTGATTATGCACCTTGGTCTGAATGTCAGATGGGTCAGCAAGCACCAAATCCTCAGAATGCCACTAGTTGGAATTCTATTGTTAATGCGTGGTGATGTCACTATTCGTAGGGGAGCGGTTAGTAGCGCCAAAAAAATGATTAAAGATTGCACTAAGTTCATCAAAAATGGACTCTCTATAGCTATGTTTCCTGAGGGCGCGAGAACCTTAACGGGTCAAATTGCTCCTTTTCAAAGCGGGGCCTTTTTGTTGGCTGCCAGAGCGCATTGTCCAATTTTACCTATCGCAATTGATGGGAATTATGATGTGTTTAACTTCAAAAATCCTAGACGTAGAGTGTTTACTATTACGATTGCGCCACCGTTGATGCCTGAGGAAATTAATAAATATACGATGGAGGAGTTGCGCGATAAAACCGAAGAAATAATTAAAAATAAGTTCAATACAATATGTCAGAAAAATTAGATAATCAAGCTCCTAGCTATACCGAAGCCGACTTTGAAACCCTTGACCCATTAGAACATATCCGCCGTAGACCGGGGATGTATATTGGTAAACTTGGGGATGGTTCGCAAAACGATGATGGGATATATGTACTTATTAAAGAGGTCGTTGATAACTCCATAGATGAGTTTGTGATGGGTAATGGTAAGCAGATAGACATTAGTCACGATGAATTCCGTATTACCGTACGTGATTATGGTCGTGGGATTCCACTGGGTAAACTTGACGATGCTGTTAGTAAAATGAACACCGGAGCTAAGTATGGCTCGGAGGCGTTCAAAAAATCGGTAGGACTTAATGGCGTTGGGCTTAAAGCCGTTAATGCCCTCTCGAGCTCTTTTGTGGCCAGAGCTGTGCGTAACGGACAAGCCAGAACGATTCATTTTGAATTTGGACTACCCGTAAACGACGTCACAGAAATGACTGCCGATAAAAATGGTACAATGATATCATTTGTCGCTGACCAAGACCCTAAGATATTTGGTAATTATAACTATAATTACGACTATATCGAAACTATGCTCAAAAACTACTCCTACCTGAATGCCGGTCTTACGATGAAATTCAATGGAATGAACTATATTAGTAAAAATGGACTGCTTGACCTGCTTACCGAAAGTATCGCCGAGGAGTATCTTTACCCTCCGATTCACCTCAAAGGCGAGGATATAGAAGTGGCACTTTCGCATAGCAATGGCTATAATGAAAGCTATTATAGCTTCGTTAACGGACAGCATACAACGCAAGGTGGGACACACCAAGCGGCTCTGCGTGAGGCTATTGTGAGGGTGGTTAGAGAGTTTTATAAAAAAGACTTCGACCCTGCCGATATTAGAGCTTCAATCGTTGCGGCGGTATCTATCAAAGTGGTCGAACCTATATTTGAATCGCAGACCAAAACTAAACTTGGCTCAAAAGATATTACACCAGGAGGAACTACTATTAGGTCGTTTGTCGGTGATTTCTTGAAAGAGAAACTTGATAACTTCCTGCATAAAAACCCTAGCACAGCCGAGGCGCTACATAAAAAAATCCTTGAAGCTGAGAAAGAGCGTAAAGCGATTAGTGGTGTGCAGAAAAAAGCGCGCGAGTTTGCCAAAAAAGCCTCGCTGCATAACAAAAAACTTAGAGACTGTAAATTTCACTTGGGCGATAAAGACCCGCGTAATGAGCAGAGTTCTATATTTATTACCGAGGGTGATTCGGCGTCGGGCTCTATTACGAAATCACGTGATGTTGGTACCCAGGCTGTCTTCTCGCTCAAAGGGAAACCACTTAATACTTATGGCCTGACCAAAAAAGTAGTCTATGAAAACGAAGAGTTTAACCTACTACAAGCGGCGCTTAATATTGAAGAGGATATGGAAAATCTCAGATATAATAAAGTTATTATTGCTACGGATGCCGATGTCGATGGTATGCACATTAGATTGCTGCTGTTGACGTTCTTCTTGCAGTTTTTCCCCGATGTAATCCGTGGAGAACACCTGTACATATTGCAAACACCTCTTTTTAGAGTTCGTAATAAAAAACAAACTTTTTACTGCTACTCAGAACAGGAGAGACTAGATGCCCTTAAAAAACTTGGCGCAAACCCCGAAATAACACGATTTAAAGGACTGGGGGAAATCTCGCCTAACGAATTTAAAGAGTTTATTGGTGATAATATTAGACTCGAAAAAGTCAAACCAACATCATCGGATACAATTCAAAGTATGTTGGAATTCTATATGGGCAAAAATACGCCTGATAGACAAGACTTTATTATTGATAACCTGCGCGTAGAAGACGAAATTGCTTAAATAAAATAACTATATAATATGAGTGACGAAATTATAAATAACGATAATTATCTTGACCCGATCGAAGGGGATATAAACCAAGATAGTGTCGAAGTGGAGGAGATTGAGGCGGTTGATGAGATTCAAGAGGTGGTAGAAGAACCAAAAGGTAAGTACCATAAGATTCTCGATGACTCTATTAGCTCCAATAAACTTCCCGGTATGTACCGTGATTGGTTCTTGGAGTATGCTTCGTATGTGATTCTCGAAAGAGCTGTTCCGCACCTCGAAGATGGATTGAAGCCTGTGCAAAGAAGAATTTTGCACGCGCTCAAAAAAATGGATGATGGGCGTTTCAATAAAGTGGCCAACGTTATCGGTTACACTATGCAATATCACCCGCACGGGGATGCCTCTATTGGAGATGCCCTTGTCGGACTAGGACAAAAAGAACTACTTATCGAGACGCAGGGTAACTGGGGGAATATCCTCACCGGTGACTCGTCTGCAGCGCCACGTTATATCGAGGCGAGGCTCTCTAAGTTTGCCCTCGATGTTGTCTTTAACCCAAAAACCACTGAGTGGTCGCCATCTTATGACGGTCGTAATCAGGAGCCTGTAACGCTACCTGTAAAATTCCCATTGCTCCTATCGCAAGGGGTTGAGGGTATCGCCGTAGGACTGGCATCTAAGATTTTACCGCATAACTTTTGCGAACTTATTGAGGCGTCGATTGCATACCTTAAAGGCAAGCAATTTGTGCTATATCCTGACTTCCCTACTGGTGGAATGATTGATGTGAGTAGATATAATGATGGGCTAAGAGGAGGGAATGTAAAAGTGCGTGCGAAAATTAGTAAAACTGACCGTAAAACCCTGACTATAACTGAGATACCTTTTGGCAAAACGACTTCTTCGCTTATCGACTCTATCATTAGAGCGAATGATAAGGGCAAAATTAAAATCAAAAAAGTCGATGATAATACGGCGGCTAACGTTGAAATAGTCATTTATTTGGCCAACGATGTTTCGGCCGATAAGACTATTGATGCGCTATATGCTTTCACGGATTGTGAAGTGTCGATTTCGCCAAACTCTTGCGTTATTTACCAAGAGAGACCGCTGTTTATTGGGGTAACCGAAATGCTTAGACGCTCGGCCGATAACACGCGCGAGCTCCTTAAAATGGAGCTTGAGATTAGGCTGAACGAACTGTTTGAGGAGTGGCATTCGTCGTCGCTCGAAAGAATTTTTATTGAGAATAAAATATATAGTTTAATAGAAACTTGCGAGACGAAAGAGGCAGTTTACGAGACTATCGACAAAGCGCTCGAGCCTTTCAAAGCGGCATTGCGTAGAGCGGTTACGAGGGAAGATATAGTTAAATTGACCGAGATTAAGATAATGAGAATCTCGCGTTACGATGCTTTCCGCGCTGATGAATTGCTCAAAGGTATCGAGGCTGAAATGGAAAAAGTGAATCAACATCTGAGCACTATTGTTGAATATACGATAGCATATTATGTCAATATTCTTAAGAAACACGGCAAGGACCGCACTCGTAAAAGTGAGCTGACGTCGTTCGATACTATCGAGGCAACGCAAGTTGTGGTTGCAAATGCTAAGTTGTATGTTGACAGAAAAGAGGGATTTTATGGTATAGGAACGCAGATGCGCAAGGATGATTTTGTTGCTGATTGTTCGGATATTGATGATATAATCCTATTTGCTAAAGATGGAAAATACATTATTTCGAAGGTAGCTGATAAGAATTTCTTTGCTAAAAATATTCAGTATATTGGTGTGTTCAAGCGTTCTGACGAAAGAACTATTTATAACGTAATCTACCGTGACGGTAAAAACGGTGCAATATATATGAAACGTTGCGCTATTACTTCTATAACTCGCGACCGTGAGTACGATATAACCAAAGGCACTCCTGATAGTGAAATTCTGTATATGAGTGTTAATCCTAATGGTGAGGCAGAGACGCTGAAAGTTTATTACAAACCGCGTCCAAGGCTGAAAAAACTTTTCGAGGAGCTTGAGTTTGCGAACCTAGCAATCAAGGGGCGCTCGTCTCAGGGGAATCTACTTTCTCGCTATGCGATACATAAGTTTGTAGTGAAAGAGCGTGGAGTTTCAACCCTTTCGAGCCAAAATGTTTGGTTTGACCTAGATATTAGAAGACTAAATACGGATGGCAGAGGCTCTCTTGTGGGCGAATTCTCGGGTGACGATAGAATTGTTATCTTCACTAAGTCAAATGCCTATTATACAAACGGTTATGACGTCTCACAACACTTCCCAGAGGATGTGTTGCGCGTTGAGAAATATGAACCAATTAAGGTTTATACGGCAGTTTATTATAGTGCCAGCCAACAGCTTCATTATATCAAGAGGTTTACGGCAGAGCTTTCTGATAACAAGTCTGTTCAGTTTGTCGATGACGGTGATAAATTGGTATTAATTTCGGAAGAGCATTACCCAACATTAAAACTTTCGTATGGAGGTAAATATAATACTCGACCTGAGGAGATTATTGATGCTGAGAGTTTTATTGGTGTCAAAGGGCCAAAAGCAAAGGGGAAACGTTTGTCTGCGTTGATACTTTCAGAGGTCTTTGAGCTAGAGCCAGTGCGCAAACCTGAAATTGTTAATATTCCTCAAATAGTTGAGAATATCGAATCTACCGACTCGGTCGAACCTGAAAGTGATGTAGTCGAGGTAGAGCAGCAGGAGGTGAAAATCTCGCACGAGGTCTCACAATCTATTGTTATAGGTGCAAGTGAGGACGACGAGCAAGCTCACGCGCCATCAATTATGCAAACTCCATTATTTTAGAAAAACAAAGAATTTAAAATGAGAATATACTTAGTCGGATATATGGGTAGTGGGAAATCTACTATTGCAAAGAGCCTAGCATACAGGCTTTCGCTTGACTTTGTTGATTTGGATAGGTATATAATTGAGCAGCAGGGTATGGGGATTGATGAGATATTTCAGAATCATAGCGAGCAATATTTTCGTGAGTTAGAGACTGAGGCTTTGATTGAACTTTCAAAGAGGGATAATACAGTTATTTCCACTGGTGGGGGAACACCTTGTTTCAATGGCAATATGGACTTAATTAAGGCATCGGGGCTGTCTATTTATTTAAAAGTAGCTCCTGAGATGTTAATCTCAAGGCTGCAAAGCTCTCATACTGTGCGCCCTTTGGTGCAGGGCAAAACGACAGAAGAGTTGTCAGACTTTGTTAATATGTCGCTTGCGAGTAGGGAGCCATTTTACTCTCTGGCAAATATTACAATAGCGAATCCATCGAGAGACGTCACTAAGATAGTTGAGATACTATCATATTATAATGAAAATATCAATTAAAATACAACTTAAAAAAATGAAAAAACTTTACACACTATTACTACTTTTAGCTACAAGTATGACAGTTGCAACCGCGCAGACACACACCGTAGAGGGTGATTTGATTATGCGCACAGCTAACAACGCCGATGTCAAATTATATTTTCCTGTTGTAAAAGACGGTCCAGGAGCGGATAAGCTAAATGCTCAGATTATGAACATTTACAATGATTTAAATCCTGTAAAAGAGACTGTTACTCCTGTTGACAAAGTTACGTTGGAGCAAATGGTTGACGAAAGTATTGATTATGCGGCACAAAAGGGTTTAACCAAAAGCATCGAGGAGCTTCCGTACACTCACTTCGCGTCGTGGAGTTACGCCGAAAATGATTTCCTTATATCTATTATTATCGCTCAATTTATTGATATGGGTGACCCTCGCCCTCAGATTCAGATGAACGTTATTAATATTAACAAAATAACGGGCGAAATGTTCAACATACACGACTTAATTGCGCGTCCGGAACACATTTCTGAGCTTGCGGCAAAACAATTCCGTAAAGACCATAAATTTCCTGAGAACGTGCTAAGATTGCGCACGGGGCTAAGCTATGAATTGGCTGACCTGCCCTTGGCAAAGACTATTGGAATAACGAAAAAAGGTCTTTCAATGTTTTATGTTCGAGGAGAAATCGCGCCATCTAACTTTCCATTAATCATTATTTCGGTACCTTTCTCTGCTATTGACAATAATGTTTATCCTGATGGGTTTGAGAAGAACAAATTTTATATGCAGGGCGGCGTAAAAGAGGTAGAGAAACTGGTTTTTTCGTACTTGGATGAGCAAGGTGAAGTTGGTAAGCATAAAAAATATTAATGTTAAAATACATCGGCATATTGTGTGTGGTATTGGGTGTGATAGGGATTTTCCTGCCATTGCTTCCAACCACGCCATTTTTGCTGTTAGCGCTTTTCTTTTTCGCGCGTAGCTCGGAGAAATACAAGGCCAGACTCCTTAGTGACAGGCATTTGAAGCCGTATCTCGAGCCATATATCAATGGTAATGTGAAAATGCCTCAACACGCCAAAGTCAAAACACTTGTGCTTATGTGGGCAATGATGGTCGTTTCGATGTTTCTTATTGAGAATCTGTACGTCTCTTTACTTCTAGTGGTTATTGCGTGTGCGGTATCCGTACATATTTTGATGATTGGAAGAGCTAAAAAAACTGCTAGGAAAATTTTTAGAAATAACAATAAAACATATTTAAAAAAATGATACAGCATACTACCCAAGTTCGTGTTCGCTACGGCGAAGTTGATAGAATGGGCTTTTATTACCATTCACATTATGTTGAACTTTTCGATATCGGTCGAACAGAACTGATGCGACATATTGGTCTGACTAACTTTGCTATTGAGGCTCAGGGAATCGAACTTCCTGTCCGAAAAGTTGATGTAGACTATCGTTCCCCAGCTCTTTATGATGATATGCTTACGGTCAAAACGGAGCTTCGCGCATTGCCGACTGCAACTATACGCTTTGACTATACAGTTTTTCGTAATGCTAGTGGCGACGAGTCTTCCGAGCCCCAGCAATTGGCAACGGGCTATGTTATGTTGGCATTTATGAATCGCGATACTAAAAAAGCTTGCCGACCACCTGTATTTATTATGGAGGCAATTAAAAAAGCATTTGAATAATTTTACCTACACTATTTCGTTGTTGAAAGTAATGTTGTATTAGCGAAGTCCTCCTGGTGGCAACGCCACTTGAAATTTGCCTGTCGGGGGGTCTCAACCTCGGCTCTCGAAACCAAAACAAAAAGAGCAAATTAGCATAGGCGTAGCCTATCAGTAGCGGCCTCCCCCAGCCGCACTGATAAATCAGCACGACAGGCCG
>CAMQUV010000024.1 GCA_947037995.1 uncultured Rikenellaceae bacterium | reverse complement strand
ATGCATATTCAGAAATCTCTGTAACGGTTTGTGGAATCTCATAATCTCCAGCCTTGGTAGTTAGGCATAGAATGAGTATTGTTTTATCGTGGTTGAACAGCACGCCATCTTCAAATATGAAGTTATTACCAATAATTTCAATATGTTCTAGTTTGTCACAATTTTGAAATGCAGATTTTCCGATTGAGGTAACCGATTCTGGAATTGTAATTGTTGTAAGTTCAGCGTAACCATTAAATTCATAATCACCGATTTTGGTTTTAGTTTCCGGTAATGTGATCGACGTTTGTTTTCGTTTGTCGTTTAGCAAAAGCGGGTTTGTTTTGCGAGTGGATGTAGTTTCGGGTGTTTTGTTTTTCATTGATTAAATTTGTTAGATATTGATATAGGTTTCAATATCCAACAGACTACATAAATATAGGTGTGAATTTAATTGTTTTTGAAATTGAGGGTGGAGGTTTTTGTTATGAGTTATATTCAACTTGCATTATTATTTAAAAATAAGAATGTTAATTTGTACAAATGACACTAATATCAAATACCATACTAATTTGATAGATAGCGCCTTTTGTATATATTTAATAAAAAGAACTGCAAGTGTCTTAGATATTAAATACGCTATTATATCAAATGACGAATTTAGAATTTTATAACATGGGAGCATTAATATTAAAATCATAACTGTAATCGTTAATTCATAATAAATTGAAGGTATTTCAATAAATATATACCCGCAAAAAAATGCAATTAAAATAGAGGAAAATATAATTAAAGGACGTTTTATGTCAGACCACTTTCTAATGACGAATTCTTTAGAGGACTCGTCACGATTTTGAGCATAATATTTTACGCTAAGAGTCAATATGAACATGAATGAAAGTAGGTGTGCAAAGAAATTTGCTATTGCAGGTGAAATAGGAACTTTAATGATCAGAGAAATTATCGCAAATAAACACAAAAGTGAGATAAGTAGCGCGTTAGCAATTGCTGAAGGTGATTTTTTGATTTTGCTACATCCGATAGCGATAACGCTATTCACACCTGACAGGCATTTTAATCTTGATAATTTCACACATAATGGTGCTAGTGCTATTGTAGTTAGTAAACTCTGTATAAATTCCATAATTTATTTTTTAATTAATATTTAAGTTATCCTTACCAATGCGATAAGAGGTGTGCACCTAGTTTCATATCTTTTCATAAGATTACCGCTAGGTGTGTGCAATTCGTGTGCAACAACATTTTCAGACTCACATTATGACATAAAAAAAGGACTCACAGCGAAACTGTAAGTCCTTGATTTTAAAAGCGTTATGTTGCTTTAAAACGGGTGGGCCCACTAGGGCTTGAACCTAGGACCCCCTGATTATGAGTCAGGTGCTACTAACCAACTGAGCTATAGGCCCGTACATAAGGTTTCAATCGCATCCGTCGACGCTCTCTAATCCCCTATGAGGTGCAAAGATAAATAAAAATTCCTTAAATACAAAAAAAATTGCCTTTAACCATAATCATCACAAGGAATAGTATTTTTTTGCTATATTTGTAAACCGTCCTCCCAAAAAAAAGCGGCGCGTAAAACGAACATTTAAATTAAAAAAAAACCTATTGATTATGAAAACGAAAATTTACACTCTATTCGCAATGCTGCTTACGGTGGCTTTTTTCTCGAGCTGCCAGGGCGATAACCAAAATCTAGGAACGGCGGAAATCATTGAACTAAACCCCACCGAGGCTGTGGATTATATTAATCTGTCTGAAATTGTAGACTCGGTGGAGTATATAAGGCTGAAGAACGAAAACAATGAACCAATGGGAAGTGCTATTAAGGTGGAAGTCCGAGATAAGTATATTTATCTTACAACCATTGGCCCAAATGTGCTTTTCGTGTTTGACAAAAAAGGTGAGTTTGTCGCAAAACTGGATAGGGAAGGCCGTGGGCCGGGTGAATATCTTTACATTGAAGGGGAGTTTATTGATAATGATGAGAAGACTGTGAAGGTGATGTGTGGTGATAATGTGATTGTGTACGAAAATATCACATTTAAACATATTAGAACTGATAAAGTGACCGAGGTTGCGTCGAACGATAAGGCGCACGCCGGCGATTTTTATTATCACGCTCCACAGCAAATTCCCAATGTTGTGAATGGAAAATCTACTAATGCAGGGCTGATTATAACGAAGAATGAAGAGGTAGTCAAAACGCTGTTTGATAAGAATATAAAAACGGCTGATGAGAATAATCATACTCATTGGGACTGGCCATATATCGCTAGTCTTGCACATAATAACAAAAATGAACTATTCGCTTCGATAATGTATGATAACTCGTTCTATCTAATTAAAGATACCACGGCGACACCCGTACTGAATGTGGACTTTGGCGACTATGGTATTGATAATGAGCGAATCGGACAGATGCCTCTTTATGACCAATTGTCGTATTTCAATGACGCGACTAACGTGGCTTCTTTTCCTATGCTCATTATGTTTAATGATGATATGACAGCTTTTTCGTATAACTTTAAAACTAATAGTAGTAACGCAAACGATGAAACGAAGCAGTTTGGCGACGTGCATCAGTATCTAAAACTCAAAAAGAGTGGCAAGACGTTTCATACGAAAAGGTTTAAAAATGATATTACCGATTTTCCAGAGTACCTTGGGGTGGCACCCTCGAAATACTTTATGTGTACCCCGCTCGTTGATGGCAAACTTGTAAATGTAATTGTTCCAGAACTATGCCTGGGTGATGACCAAACCGAAATTATGACCCAGGCGGTTGGGAAAGTTACGCTCGAAGATGCTCCAATTGTTGTGATTATGAAATTGAAGCAATCTTCGTAAGGACGTGGGGAATAGTGGGAATATGGATACCTAGATTATGTTTAGCTTGCTTAGCATAATTACTGCGATTGCTAGTGGTACAACGTAACGTATCATAAAACGAATGAACGGAAATAGCATAGTGTAGTATTTGCCGTTACTGGTAAACGCATTGCGAACAGTGGATTTGTCCATTTTCCACCCCACAAAGACGATTGTGAGTAGAGCTGCTATAGTCATAAGATAGTTGGCCGATAGGGCATCTAAGAAGTCAAAGAAATTCAGTCCCATCACCTCTATCGTGTATTTGTCAGACTGCGATAGTGCACTCAATACAGCCAGTGTGGCTATGATTATTGTTGGGAATATAATTGCCTTACGGCGCGAAATTTTGTATTGCTCGACCATAAAAGCTGTTATCATCTCTAGTATCGAAATTGCTGAGGTGATAGCTGCTATGAATAGCATTAAGAAAAATAAAGATGCTAGAATTGCTCCGCCACTCATTTGTGCGAATAGCGTTGGCAGCACCACAAATGCAAGCGTAGGTCCTTCGGATGGGTTGAGCCCAAACGTGAACACTGCGGGGAAAATAACTATCCCAGCAATAAGCGCTATAACGGTGTCGCTGGTTATGATAATCAGCTGTGTTTTAAGCATATTATACTCGTTTTTGACATACGAGCTGTATGTTATTATCACTCCCATACCAATACTCAGGGTAAAGAATACTTGCCCCAATGCATCCAAGAATGTGTTGAATGTTATTGCCGAAAAATCGGGGTTAAAAAGGAACGTTAGCCCCTGTTTTGCGCCGTCTAGTGTAAGCGAATTGATTGCCAATGCCACCAATATAATCGCAAGGAAAGGCATTAGTATTTTGTTTGTTTTCTCGATTCCTTTTTCCACTCCCCTAAGCACAATTGCGGCAACAGTGAGGACGAACCCTAGTGAAATTGCGGCAGGCTTCCAGGCCGAGTTAATGAAGGTGTCGAAATTCTGACTACTGAGTTCGGTAGATGTGGTGGCGGCTCCTGTAATAGAGTCGACAAGGAAGAAAATTGTCCATCCCCCTATAACGCTGTAAAATCCAAGTATAGCAAATCCTGTTATAATTGAGATGTATCCAATAAAGTGCCATTTCGACTTAGGTTTTAGTTTTTTGAACGACCCAACGCAATTGCTTTTGGCTGTTTTTCCGATTATAAATTCCGAGAGCATCAACGGAAGACCAATTACGAGTGTTATTCCTAGGTATAGTAGAAGGAATGCTCCACCACCATTTTCGCCGACTAGATATGGAAATCTCCAAATATTTCCGAACCCTACTGCAGAGCCTATAATAGCCATTAATACTCCTAGGTGACTGCCAAATTGACCGCGTTGTTGTTTCATACGATATGTATATTAAAATTGGGACTCTTATTGAGTTTGGCAAAGATATGAAAAAATTTTAAAAATCAAATTTTGGGATTGGTAGTATTGTTTGTTGCCACGGTAGATTGAGTCAAAGCCTGCTGAGGGTGCAATCTAGTATTGCGAGCCTCCGCTGGGGGAGATTTTGGCTCGCAGGGCATAGCCTGCAAGTTGGTTGGTTGAAATTTCAGCGCCCGGGTGTGTGCTGACTTGTTCAGCCGCGCCGAGGGGCGGGCGCTGGCTTCCAGGCTTCGCCTATGCCATTACAAATTACAACGCATATAGAGTCAAAGCCTGCAATTTGTTTAGTTTTGTTTTCGAAGGCCTGTCGGTGGTGTTCTATTAGAACATCTCCGGCTGGGGGAGGCCTTCGATATTCTTGGCTTCGCCTATGCCAGAATGCCTACAGGCAATCTTCAAGCGTTAGTTGCCACCAGTCTATGCCGTGGGGCGGCTCTCGACTGATGATTGGCATTATGTTGTTTGTGTGCTGTTTTGGACTATATTTTGCAAATCATAGATTTGCAGCGAGCCGAAGCCTCCCGAAGTGGAGGCTCGTTTACTGGAGCGAGTGCCTCCACAGGCTTCGTTCGCCTATACTATTAGTTATGGAATACCGACAGGCAATCTTCGAGCGTTAGTTGCCACCGGCTGGGGAAGGCTTCTGATATTCTTAGCTGTCGCCTATGCCATTACAAATTACAACAACTAATGAGTCAAAGCCTGTGGAGGGTTGAGCAATCTAGTATTGCGAGCCTCCGCTGGGGGAGGCTTTGGCTCGCAGGCTGAAAGGCTGCAATTTGTTTCTTTTGTTTTGAGTCAAAGCCAATGAAAAGGTTTATCTGCCCCTCCGACAGACAATTCGCCGCAAAATCAAGCAGAATCAAGCCGGGGTAGACCGCTTACAATTCGCTAAGTTCGAGCCAGCGCATAGTTTTGGAATCAATTAGGTCGATTAGTTCGCCCATTTGTGCCGCTTTAGCGATTAGGTCGTCGGTCGAAAGGTTGCCACTGTTCATTAGCTCTTCCAATTGAGTTTTCTCTTTTTCGAGTTTGGGGAGCTCTTTTTCGATTTCCTTAAATTCGAACTGCTCTTTGAAAGAGAGTTTCTTTTTTGTCTCTACTTTCACATCCGTAGCAGGCTTTGCTGCAACGGGACTTTTAGAATTTTTGGCCTGTTCGAGCTCTTTGTCCA
The DNA here is from genome assembly GCA_947037995.1 of uncultured Rikenellaceae bacterium. Taxonomy (GTDB): domain Bacteria; phylum Bacteroidota; class Bacteroidia; order Bacteroidales; family Rikenellaceae; genus Mucinivorans. Next base: position 3,843 of record CAMQUV010000024.1, on the reverse strand, counting down.
ACCTGTCTTGCTCCTCTTTCCATAGTCGGTATTGCGTATAGTTTCCGGGGAAATCTTTTAGCTCGGCATTACCTCTAAATACCATAAGGTGGTCAACGGCTTTATCCATAAAATACCGGTCGTGAGATACAACTATCACGCACCCCTTAAAGTCGCGTATATAGTCCTCGAGCACATTAAGCGTCACTATATCGAGGTCATTGGTGGGCTCATCGAGTATTAGGAAGTTCGGGTTTTGCATAAGAATAGTGCAGAGATAGAGTTTCCGTCTCTCTCCTCCACTGAGTTTTTTAACAAAGCCATATTGTTTTTCTGGTGGGAAGAGAAAGTGAGTCAAGAATTGCGAAACGCTCATTTTGCGTCCATCCCCTAGGTCTACAAATTCTGCGATGTCTTGGACTATATCGATTACTTTTTTCGAGTCATCAAACTCCAGCCCATCTTGGCTATAGTATCCAAAACGCACGGTCGAGCCTATGTCGAACATACCAGAATCGGGTTTCACCTGCCCCTGCAGCATTTTGATAAAGGTTGATTTTCCTGTACCGTTATTTCCTACTACCCCCATTTTTTCGAGGCGCGAGAATGTGTAGTTGAAATCCTCTAGTATTTTCAGGTCGTCAAAGCTTTTCGAGACACTTTTTGCTTCAAAGATTTTCGTACCAATTCGCGATGCTTTTACGTCTAGGTTAAGGTTTTTTGACTCTGGCGCAGCGCTTGCCTTGTCCTCTAGTTCGTAAAATGCGTCGATTCTCGATTTCGATTTAGTCGTACGCGCCTTAGGCTGTCGTCTCATCCATTCTAACTCTTTGCGCAGAAGGTTGTTAGCTCTTTCCAGTTCAGTGTTCATATTATCCATTCTATCCTGTCTTTTCTCAAGATAGTAGCTGTAATTTCCCTTGTATGTATAGATTTGTTGATTGTCTATCTCGATGATTTCGGAACAGACTCTATCGAGGAAATAACGGTCGTGGGTAACCATAAATATACTGATATTAGCCCTGTTAAGGTAGTTTTCGAGCCACTCTATAATTTCGAGGTCGAGGTGATTGGTAGGCTCGTCAAGTATGATTAGTTCGGGGTCGCCAATAAGTGTATTGGCTAGCGCCACTCTTTTTAATTGCCCTCCTGAGAGCTGCTCAACTGGTTGGTCGAAATCGTTGATTTTCAGTTGACTAAGTATCTGTTTCGCCTTTGTCTCGTAGTCCCAAGCCTTGAACGTATCCATTCGTAGTAATATGTCCTCGAGGTTGGTGTGATTTGGGTCATTCATAGCCTCTTCGTATTCGGCTAGTAGTCGCACCGTAGCGTTTGCTGAGTGGTAACACGCCTGCAAAACGGTTGTTCCAGCAGGATATTCGGCCGACTGTGATAGGTACCCAATACGCAATCCGTCTCGAATCACCACCTCGCCCGAGTTAAAGTCCTCGGTGCCAGCTATGATATTTAGTAGGGTCGTTTTTCCGATACCATTTTTGGCAATAAGGCCGATTTTCTGACCTTGAGTTATGCCAAAGGATATGTCTCTGAAGAGAACGTGGTCGCCAAAAGTTTTTGTGAGTGATGCTATTTGTAGGTAACTAATCATATTATGAAGGTGTGTGTTATTGTTTTGTAATTGTTGCGAGAATTATTGAGGCCCCTTGTGGGGTGCATATCCCGTGGAGCAGGAATGCTATTGTATTTTGTATTGTTTTGGACTCTTGTTGGCGGAAATTACTCTCCAGGCCGTTGAAGACAAACGATGCGATTATATCTATATCGAAGTCGGTACGATATAGCCCGTCGCTTCGTCCGCGTGGTATGTTCATAGCCCAAAACTCTTTGAGTTTTCGTTCTGTTTCGTCACGCAGGAGCTGTGCGGTATCGGGAAAATTCTCTGCGAGTGAAGAGGTGAAAATCTCTGAAAACACGGTACTTTTGGAGTATAGGTAGCGCAAAAACGAGACCTGCATAGCAATCGCATTATGTTCGGTGTGTGATGCAATTTCAATCATTTTGTCGTGACATTCGGATATTGATTGATTGATAATACTCACTAGTAGCTCCTGTCGAGTACCAAAATTGTTGTATAGTGTTCTTTTTGTCACCCCGATAAGTTGCGCCGTATGCTCAAGCGACAGCCCCCTGACGCCATATTTATTATATAGCGCCAAAATCCGTGATAAATATTCTTCCTGTGAAGCCATCTTTAAAATGAGTTTTAGTGGTTCTTGAGGTGCAAATATACACATTTTACACGTTTTAATGAAATTAGTATAATCTTTTTTTTTGTCCGAGGTACTTTTTTATCTAATTTCGCCCCCTCAAATACAAATAACAACCAAAAAAAACTACTGAAAAGAACATTATGACTATCAACGATTTTGACGTTTTAATCGCCACCGAGGAGCACACAAGATATGCCGAGGCAATATGTAACGAGATGAGCGAGAGTGCCAAGGCTCGCGGCACAGGTATTGCCCGCCGTTCGAGCGAATATGTTGCACAAAAAATTAGAGAGGGCAAGGCGGTTATCGCGTTGACCAAAGAGGGCCAGTGGGCTGGGTTTAGCTACATCGAGAGCTGGGAGCACAACCATTTCACTGCCAATTCGGGTCTGATTATATCGCCTAAGTTCCGCAAGATGGGGTTGGCTAAAGCTGTAAAAATCAAAACATTTGAGCTCTCGCGCTCTAAATTTCCTGACGCCAAGCTATTCGGGCTAACAACCGGACTTGCCGTGATGAAAATAAACTCGGATATAGGCTACCGCCCTGTAACCTACTCGGAGCTCACTGCCGACACTGCCTTCTGGAAAGGTTGTGAAAGCTGCATCAACTTCGATATACTAAAAATGAAAGAATATAAAAACTGCCTCTGTACTGCTATGATTTTCAACCCTGCTGTCGATAAGACAAAATATGCCCAACCAACTAAAAAAGTAGTGCTAGCCTTCTCTGGCGGCCTCGACACAAGCTATGCTGCAATATACCTCGCCAAAGAGCGCGGCCTCGAAATCCACGCCGTACTGGCTAACACTGGGGGGTTCTCACAAGAGGAACTCACAAAAATAGAAACCAGAGCAATCGCTCTTGGCGTCAAAACCTATAAAGCGCTAGACGTTTCGCAAGAATACTATGACAAAACTATCAAATATATGATTTTTGGAAACGTACTCAAAAACGGCTCTTACCCAATCTCTGTTAGCTCCGAACGTATCGTGCAAGCAGCAGCTATCGCGCAATATGCTGTCGATATGAATGCCGACTTCCTTTGCCACGGCTCGACTGGTGCGGGGAATGACCAAGTTAGGTTCGATATGATTTTTGATTATGTCGCTCCAAACATTAAAACAATTGCCCTGATACGTGAGCAAAAACTATCACGCCAAGAAGAAATCGACTACCTACGAAAAAATGGAGTGGACTTTGATTTCAAAAAAGCGGAGTACTCTATCAACCAAGGCATCTGGGGAACATCAATCGGCGGAAAAGAGACGCTGACAAGCAACCAAACCCTACCCGAAGAGGCCTACCCCTGCCAAATGACAGCCAAAGAAAACAAACGAATCACTATACGCTTCGAACAGGGCGAGATGGTGGCGGTAGATGGCAAAAACTTTGACGATAAAGTGGCGGCTATACAACACCTGCAAGCAATTGCCGCACCCTACGCGGTGGGACGTGGAATGCACGTTGGCGACACCATCATTGGTATCAAAGGACGTGTGGGATTCGAAGCGGCCGCACCGATGATTATCATCAAGGGACACCATATGCTCGAAAAACATACTCTCTCGAAATGGCAACTTTTCTGGAAAGACCAAATCTCGGCTTTCTATGGCAACTACCTGCACGAAGG